>JAJZDO010000656.1 GCA_021805955.1 Acidobacteriota bacterium | reverse complement strand
GGCTCAGGGATTGAGGTAGGAGATGTTTCCTTGGATGTCCGTGCAGATGACAGCGTCGGCGATGCTATCGAGCGTGACCTGAGCGCGATCCTGTTCCATGTACAGGACATCTTCGAGTGCCCGACGTGCAACGGCATTGCGCAGAGCACGCATCAACTCGTGCGCTTCAATCTCGCCCTTGATGAGGTAGTCTTGCACCTCTGTCTCCATCGCTTGAATGGCGAACGGCTCATCGTCCGGATCGCAGAGCAGCACAATGGAGGTGCGAGGCGCGTATGCGCGTAGCTGCAAGATCGCATCCCGGCCCGAGGTGTCCGGCAACGCCAGGTCGAGAAGGATGACGTCGAAAGGGTGCATGGCAAGACGCTGCACGGCGTCGTCCATGCACACCACATAGGTTAACTCAAAGGAGTAGGAGCCCTGATGGTTGAACATATCGAGGACCGATCCCGAGCCATCGAGGTTGTTTTCAATCAGCAGGACTGTTTTGGTTGGCCGCCTTTTTTTCATCATCCGTACCTGACAACTCGGCTTGCTTTCAGAAGCGCCGCAATCACTTCCTCAGACTGCAAAAGGTCTGAGTAATTTGAGCGGTGCCCGGACATACAGAAAATAGGATGGTTCCAAAGAACCTATAAGATTGTCTGTTCAATATTGCTCAGTCTTGAACGATTTTCAGGATTGTTTCAGGGATTGTCATACGGACCGTCAGAAGATTCGGGGCGCCGTCGATAACGAATTCGGAGGTTTTCTTGAGCCAGCGAGTCGCAAAATATGCACTGACACCCACCTCGCTGCTGTTTCTGAGCCCACAGCTTGTGAAACAGCCGAACGGGAGAGATCCGGGTTGATTCCATTGAGGTTAGGAGGCCTGCTTTTCGCGGCCTTCTGAAACACCTGTCGTACTACCCGAGGCAGGCTGGTGAAGCACGCGATGGATGGTGGTGCCGGACACACTGGTAACCCTTCGCCATCTGGCCGAGGCTCTGTCCTTGAGTTCGGTCCCGCAGGATGCTGCTGCGATCGAGGTCGAGTGGCTGACGCCCGACGGGGCGGCTTTCGAGCTTCGCCCATCTACCCGTGGTATCGCGCCATTCCGCAGCCAGGCGTCGTCAACCTTGCGCAATTTCCGCAGGCTCTTTTGAAATCCAGCACTACGACCGCCGGTTGGCACAACCTGAGCATGGAATGGAAAGAGCGCGTCGCCTGGTTCGCTCCCATCGCCATCACCATTGCCGCCTATGTGTCGATCAAGTACAGATCATCGATCCGAGAACATCCGCAGGTTCGCAAGGCCGTTCTGGTTTTTGTCATCGCGGCATTTGCCGCAGCTGGAGTGGCAGGATATTTTGGCGCCATGATCAACAAGCACGCGCCTGTGAACGGCGGTTCCACAATCCATTGGATGGGAGGAAGCCATTGAATCCGTCGCCACAGCAACACGAACCCATCGCCTCCCCGTCGGCGAAACCCTCCCTTCCCAACGGCTCCGCCGCCGCAATTCTATCCGCAGGGGTTGGGTGTTTCGCTCTCAGCGTCTTCGCTGTGGTCGCGGATGCATCCAGGCTTGTAGCAAAATTCTTCACATTCTATCTGCAGACGGGGCCGCTCTCCGGCGTCACCACGACGGCTATTTTGCTGTGGCTGATCATCTGGTTCGTCCTGGCCACGCGCTGGCGGACCAGGGCCGTTGCCATAGCGAAGGTGAATGCAACAGCATTTGCTCTTTTAGCGCTGGGCATCCTGCTGACCTTTCCTCCGTTCTCTGGTACAAGCTGCCGATCTGGGCGCAAAAAAGCTGGGGACATTGGACCACTTACGGCGACTCGGGATATCAGATTGTCCATCAGACGCAATACAACAGCTTTCCCTATGCGGGCTGGCTGCTGCAGCGCGACATCGGCAAGCGGTGGATGCTGGGAGGAGAAGTTTTTTCTCGCGCCGCCGAAGGCTTCGCCACTCCGCAGACACAATCCGCCACCATGGTCGACCTCGGCGGGTTTTACTACTTCAAGAATCCTGGACTGCAATTGCTATTTTGCTATGGGCATTCGGTCGTTGGACAAACGGAGAATTACGCCTACCTCGCCCTCTACCAAACCTGGGGATCGAAGCCCGGCCACGGTCTCAATGGCTTTCTCGGCCGCCATTTCTAATGATTATGAACGGCGGCTCTGTTAGACACCGCCCCCCATCTGATACATCTAGTCTCATGCCTATTCCAAGCGTTACCCGTAGAAATTTCCTGTCTGCCGCCGTGCTCTGCTCCGCCGCGCTGGGGTTGCTTCCGCGCCGTGCGCAAGCGGAAGCCCCGAATGTGTCCGAGCCTGAATCCGACTGGTTCTACAGCCAGAGCGAATGGAACGCGGTGCCCTTCACCGCGCTGCTGCGTGCCAAGCGGACCGTCAAGCAGCTTTTCGATATGTCAGCGCCCGACGGAGAGATGCTGACAGCTCACATCCACAACGCGCTGACGGGGCTGGAACGCGGCTTCGGCATTCCCAAGGACAAGATTCTTGTGGTCGCCGCACTGCGCTCGCACGCCACTCTTCTCAATTTTGACGATGATGCGTGGAAGAAATATCAACTCGGAGTCGGCTACGGGATCAATGATCCGATGACAGGCAAGCCGGCGCAACGCAATGTTTTTTGCACGTCAACCCTGTCGCCGGATGGCAAGTACGCCTCAGATGACCCCAACGATCCGCGCTCCATCGAGTCGGACTCATCGCTCCAGGCCCTCCAGCGTCGCGGCGTTCAACTGTTGTGCTGTCATATGGCCACCGAAGCCATAGCCCGCTATGCGGTGAAGCGGCTGAAATTGCAGGCCAGTCCGGAAACCGTTGCGCGGGATTTGCTGGCCCACTTGCTCCCCGGCGTCATAGTGGTTCCCAGCATGGTTTCGGCGATCCCGCTCCTGGAGAAAAAAGGAGACTTCGCCTACCTGCGGCTATGAACGAAAGGGAGTAGTAGCGCCTGAGAATTTTCACAGCGGAAGGGCATCATTCTATAGCGATAGCGGATTTACAGTTTATATATTCATTTGTGGTGGAGAGTTCAGACGATATCCGCGTCGTAAACTCTACCATCACCTTCTGGATTCTTCGCGGAGTTTACCCTGAGCGAAGCCGAAGGGCTCAGAATGACTCCTCTCATTTTGAAACCAGTATCTGTACAGCTGTTCTACAGGATGTACCGCGACAGGTCCTGGTCCTTCACAATCGAGGCGACCATGTGTTGCACGTAGGCGGCGTCGACGGCGATCACTTTCTCGCTTCCATTCGCTCCGTCGCGTTCCACCAGCGGAATGGTGGCCGACGGCTTGTAGTCGTGGGTCCGTTCCGCGCTGGCAGCCAGCATCAAGGTCGCATCCGCATGGAGTGTCTCGCCTTTCGTCTTCCCAGTCGAACGATTGTGCCGAGCCAGGTCCGGCGCATCGAAGCTGATCTCGTCCAGCACCCTCTCCATGATCGTATGCAGGCGCCGGGCGCCAATATTTTCCGTGGCCTCATTCACGCGGAATGCGAAATTCGCGATCTCCGCCAGCGACTCGGGCGAAAATTCCAGCTTCAATCCCTCCGTCTCCAGCAACGCCGTGGCCTGCTTCACCAGTGAGGACTTGGGCTCTGTAAGAATATTGATAAAGTCTTCGACGGTAAGCGATTGCAGTTCCACGCGGATGGGGAAGCGTCCTTGCT
>JAJZDO010000609.1 GCA_021805955.1 Acidobacteriota bacterium | reverse complement strand
GAAACTATTCCATCGTTCTGCCGGTCATTCTGGCCAACACGCTCGCGTACTTGATCGCGCGCAGCCTGCAGCCGGTGCCAATCTTCGAACAGCTCACGCTGCAGGACGGCCTGAATCTCCCGTCGATGGAGGAGGCACGCGAAGAAACGACCTTGCGCATCGAAGACGCGCTGCATCCGCTGGATGGCCAGGTCTTCGCTGGCTCCGACCCTCCCGCCGTGATTGCGGCCAGGCTGCAGCAGGAAAAGGAAGACATCGCTCTGCTCCGCTGCGCAGGCAATCGCTGGTATGTGCTGCCCGCTGCGGACCTGCCGAAAATCACCCAGGCGGCCACCGGCATCGGCCAGCCGATTGAAGAGTTGCTGCCCGAAGACCGCACGCCCTACCTCTATCCCGACTTGCCGCTGAATGAGACCCTGGCCCACTTCCATCGCTGGCCGTTGCTGCCGATCGTCAACCGCGCGGTCTCAGGCTTGCTCGAAGGCGTCGTATCCCAAGCCGACGTTCTCAAGTGCTATCAGGAACACACCCACGGCCACAGCTAGTCATTCTGAGCGAAGCGAAGAATCCATGCATTTCCACGAAAAGCCAGGGACTCCATCCTCGACGGCGTCTTTATTTTTTCTGTCAAAGGTGGGGAGACCGCACCGGGCATTCTATCCCCAGGCGTTTTAACCACGGATCAAAAACGGATTCGTTTCTCGCTCTTCGCCGATCGTCGTCGGGACACCATGGCCGGGCACAACCCGCGTCGAATCCGGCAGCGTCAATATCCGCTCCTGCAAAGAACGCAGAATCTTCTTCCGATCGCCGCCCGGAAGATCGGTCCGGCCAATCGATCCGGCAAACAACGTATCGCCCGCCAGCAGCAACTGCGGTTCCGGCAGATGCAGGCAAATGCTGCCTTCCGTATGCCCCGGCGTATGCATTACCTGGGCTGGCTGCTCCGCGATGCGCAGCGCCAGCAAATCGCTGGCATCCACATCGGGCGCAGCCACTTCCGGGGCCGCGACTCCCAGCCAGCCTGCCTGCACATCCATCATATTCAACAGCGGCAGGTCCTTCTGATTCATATAGATCGGCGCGCCAGTCAGACGCTTCAATTGCGCCGCGCCACCCACGTGGTCGATATGCGCATGGGTGATGATGATCTGCTCGACGGTGAGGTGGTGGCGTTTCAGGACCGCAAGAATCTTCTCAATGTCCTCGCCGGGATCGACAACCGTAGCCCGAAGCGTTGTTTCATCCGCGAGAATGCTGCAGTTGCAGGCAAGAGGTCCGACAGGGAAAATTTCGTGAATCATAGGCAAGCATGAAGCTGGGAATCGCGCGACAATGACCCATAAGCAGCGCAACTAGGTGAGAAAAGCATTTACAGGGCGAGACCTTGGATTTTCCATCAAAATCATACGGTCATCACCGCGACCTCAGTTCAGAATGACTCAACTCGCGCAGCCGGAAGTTTCACCTTGCCCCGGAACTCCAGGCTCAGCCCAGAGCCCTTTTCCGGGTTCAGTTATTTCCCTGGCTTCGCTGGAGCGCTGCCAGTCTGAACCGGTGCCGATTGCATCCCATGCAACACCGATTGTCCGGTGCTGCGACGGGCAACCAGGACGGTCAGAGAGATCGATGTCAGCGCAAACACGATCGCCGCCCACGTCGTCACTTTGGTCAGAACATTGACGGTTCCGCGCGGGCCAAAAGCAGTCTGCGAGCCTTGGCCGCCAAACGCGCCCGCCAGGTCCGCGCCGGTTCCCGGCTGCAGCAGGATGATACCGATCAGGAGAAAGCAAACGGCGACGTGAAGTATGGTCAACAGATAAATCATAGGGTCACTTTCGATTGGGAAACTGGATACACAAGCGCGGCGAAAACCTTACTTTTGGTGCGGAAGGGGGGACTTGAACCCCCATGCCTTTCGGCGCCACCCCCTCAAGATGGTGTGTCTGCCATTTCACCACTTCCGCAGAATGCGCTAACAGCAACTATACCATTGCGTCTGCATGTTTCGCAGGCATCCGCACTACAGGCGAGTGGGTCAATTTGAAATCCACAGGTTCCAGATATTCGAAACAAATGAGCAGAATTGAACAGACTCCCGCGCCGCGTTTTCGTAATCTTAGGGTCTCTCCTCCAGAAAAGAGGTGCTGCCGTGACCACCGCTCGCAATGCACTCTATCCGCACAGACGCAACTACGATGGGTCGTTCGATTCGATCTGTCGAATCTGCTTTGCAACCGCAGCGCACGCTCAATACGAAGACGCCTTAGCCGAACAAGAAGAAAAGCATTCGTGCGACCAATCCATCTTGGCTAGCCGGGAAATGCCCAGCCCGGACCGTGACCATCACCTCCACGTGACTGCGGCGTGACTCGGAATTTGTAGGCGCACCGCGAAGGCTCCATCTCATCCCCTGCAAAGGTCCGCCTGAGACGCTGCGGATTCAGTACGCAAGAACACTGTAAAAGGTGATGTACGTCGGTTGCACATCGATCATACATTCAAAAGAGCGGCCCGGAGAGACTCGCACGCATCCTTGCCGACGCCACGACTCCTGGACTAGAGTGGGATGTCGGAACGCGCGGCGATCGAGATACCCCTCCGCCCCCGAAGACATCCAAACATCGCTGTCTCGAAGAGATGCATCCGATTGATGGAGTTTGCAAGACCATGCGCGCGCGTTTCTGCCTTTCTCTTCTCTTTCCGCTGCTCTGCATCGCAGCTGCCTCTGGCCAGCAACCCGCCTCGCCCGCGCTGGAACCTCTCTCGCAGACCCATCCGCCCTCCCGAACGATTCAGCTCAATGTGGTTGTTTCCACCCAGTCCGGGCCGCTTGTCGCCGGGCTCCAGCAGAAGGACTTTACGGTCCTCGACAACAACGTGCCCCAGACCATTACCTCGTTCCGCTCCTTGAACGGTAGCCAGGAACCCATCGAGGTCCTCCTGCTCCTCGATTCCGTCAACACGCCCTATGAGGCCGTGGCTCGCGAGCGAATCGGGGTCGACAAATTCCTGCGCGCCAACAATGGCCGCCTCGCCTATCCGACCCAACTGGCGATTTCTACGGACAAGGGAGTCCGACTGGAGCGTGGCTTCAGCCTGGATGGCAACGCCCTCGCCCCGGTAGCCGATCACGCGATGACCGGGCTGCGGATGGACCCGCTCTCCACGGGGGTTTACGGTGCCATGCAACGCTTTCAGACCTCCATCAACGCCTTCCACCAGGTCACGGCGTATGCGGCCACACTCCCGGGCCGTAAACTCCTCCTCTGGATCTCCCCCGGCTGGCCCCTGTTCTCCGGGCCTGAAATCCAGATTAACGGCGCGAAACAAAATTCATTCTTCAGTCTGATCGTTTCGATTTCCACCCAGCTGCGGCAGGCGGACATTACCGTCTACAACGTCAATCCATTGGGGGCTGCCGAACCCCTGGAACAGACCTTTCGCTATGAGGAGTTCCTGAACGGCGTCGCCAGTCCCAAGGGCATCCGGGTCGCCAATCTCGGCCTTCAGGTCATCGCCATCCACAACGGCGGCCTGGTGCTGAGTAGCCGGGATATTTCCGGGCTGCTCGCGCGTTGCGTCGCCGACGCTGGCGCCTACTATCAGGTGTCGTTTGACTCGCCGTCCGTCGAGCGCCCGGATGTCTACCACCCGCTGAACGTTACCATTGCGCAGCCCGGTCTCACCGCTCGCAAA
>JAJZDO010000268.1 GCA_021805955.1 Acidobacteriota bacterium | reverse complement strand
GATCTTTTTAAATTATATGCCTAACGAACTGGCCGCCGGTTGCATTTGAGTGCTTCGCACTGGCTGATGTAACATCGTCGTGTGTTGTGGAAGCGTATGATCGGTTTTGCCGTTAGTGCCCTCATTATGGTGATGATGGGAGCGCTGATATACAAAGCTTTTGACACGCATGACACCAGACCTTTTACGGTCGATCCAGAGTTCCCGCTGATGATGCTCAGCTCCATGCTGATTTTCTGTGTCGGCGTCGCCGCATTGATCCGCCGCCTGTTCAGCTTCTGCTTAGCGCTGTCCAAGATGCTTTCCTTTGGGATATTAGGTTTACCGCGTGGCGCATGGCGCCATGCGGAAACATTTGAACGCGAACGCCTTCTATTTTCCCCGCCTTTGAGCGTCACCTCTCTCCGTATCTAGCCGTAGCTCTCTCCCTGTCTCCAGTTCATTCGCGGCAGTCTGCCTGCTTGCGCTCCTCTCGAACTCTGGCTCTCAGGAGTATCCATGAAACCCATTACCATATGGGCGCTGTTGGCCGCGGTGCTTCTCGCGGGCTGTGCTCCCTACAAGTACCACGCAGCTCCCATCTCGCCCGCTGCTTTGGCTAGCAGCCTCTATGGCCGCAGCCTGGATGATCCAGATTTGCGGGCGTGGATGAATCGGACTGCACATTTCCAGACGGCAACATGGCCGCTTATGATCTGGGATTTAGATTCGTTGACTCTAGCGGCTTACTACTTCAATCCCGATCTGGACGTAGCTCGCGCGAACGCGGCTTCCGCAGAGGCGGCGATTCAAACCGCCGCGATGAAACCCAATCCGACTGTCGGTGTCGGACCCGGTTACCAATCTCCACCTGCCAGCCAGCCCATTATGGCATTCGATTTCTCATTGCCCATTGAAACCGCAGGAAAGCGTGGTTACCGGATCGCGAGCGCCGCGCATTTGAGCCAGGCGAGCCGCCTTCAGATTGCACAAACCGCCTGGATTGTGCGTAGCCGGGTTCGTTTGGCCCTTGCAGATTATCTATACGCAGAAACGGCGGCCAGTCTGCTACGCGACCAGGAATCACTACAAAGCAAGTATGCGCAGATGCTTGAAACGCGCTTCCGTGCTGGAGAGATTGCGCTGCCAGAAGTGACAACGGCGCGAATCGAGCTGACAAGCCTTCGTGAAGCACTGCGTACAGCGGAAGGTCAGGTGAATACCACTCGCGCTGCTCTGGCAGCGGCAATCGGCATTCCCAATTCAGCGCTCGATGGAAAGACTTTGAACTGGCCGGAATTCGATCATCCGCCTGCGGTTGCCTCGCTGCCACCGCGAGAAATTCGTGAAGCGGCTGTACGGAACAGGCTGGATGTGCAACGGGCTCTTGAGCAGTACGAAGCGGCACAATCGGCCTTGCAACTCGAAATCGCACGGCAATACCCAGACATCGATCTTGGACCGGGCTACGCCTATGAAGAAGCCTCTCACTTCATCTCGCTGAACCTTTCGGCTGTCTTGCCCATACGCAATCACAACCAGGGTCCAATTGCCGAAGCGGAGGCGCAGCGCAAAGTTGCAGGAGCGCGACTGCTGGCTGTTCAAAGCACTGTCATCTCGGATACCGATAATGCGCTGGCGCAATATGCCGCCGCGGATGCAGCGCTTCGGCAAAGCAAGCAGTCCGTTTCCCAATTGGAGGAGCAGCAACGGGCAGCAACCCGCCTGTTTCAGTCCGGCGAGACGGAGCAATTTACCGCAATCGCCGCCCAGCTTCAAACAGCAGCTGCGGAAGGTGCTGAATCGAAGGCCCTTCATCAAGCGCAACTTTCTCTCGGCTTGCTGGAAGATGCGCTCCAGCGGCCAATAGAACCGGGAACGACACCGGCCTTTCCCCGAATCGCACCACGGCAGCAGGAAGATCCCACCAGGAGCCTCCGATGAATTCAATTCTTCGTATCGTCATCTTCTCTCTGATATGCATCGCCATTGCCGGTGGGCTGATATGGGGGTTTCTTGCCGGACGTTCCGAGCAAGCCGCCGAGGCGCAACGCGAAGCTCCGGTTCAAGCCGCGTCCCTTGTTACATCGGAAAACGGACATACGATCCTTACATTCGATGCTGCTGCGCAAAAAGCGAATGGCATCGTCACCGCCGTTCTGAACCCCGACAGGCAGGAATTAAAAAACCAGGCGACGGGCGTTGTCGTGCAGCTTCAGCCGCTCCTCGACCTGAAGGCAAGTTACAATACATCCGCCACGGAACTGCTGCGAGCACGCGCGAGCGCCCGCGCATCTTCGGCAGAATATGAACGCTTGCGCCAATTAAATCAAAATGGCAAGAACGCCTCGGACAAGGCTGTCGAGGCGGCGCGCGCGACCGCCGACAGCGATGCTGCCCTGGTACAGAACACGCAGCAGAGCATCACGATCTTAAAGAGCACCGCACTTCTCCATTGGGGTCCGGTCGTTGCCGGTTGGGTCGTGTCAAACTCACCGCAACTGGAGGCTCTGCTGATGCAGCGGGCGTTTCTGTTACAGGTAACGGGCACGACCAGTAGCTCGTTTACCGCACCCCGGCAGGCGATTGTGCAGTATGCGGATGGCACTCATGCGACCGCCCGTCTTGTGTCGGTGCTCCCTCAACTCGATCCGCGCCTGCAGGTGCCAAGCCTACTCTATCTTATCGCTCCGCATCCGGGGCTGGTTCCTGGAATTAATCTGAGCGTGTTCCTGCCATCGGGGCCGCCGCAAAATGGGGTCGTCATTCCCTCGGGCGCGGTGGTGTGGTCGCAGGGAAATGCCTGGTGCTATGTCGAAGAATCACCCGGTAAATTCGTGCGCACATCGGTTCAGATATCCAGCCCGGTTACAAAGGGATGGTTTCAGAGGGAGGGGGTTAATCCGGGGGCGCGCGTCGTTATCAAAGGCGCACAGACTCTGCTGTCGGAAGAGTTCCGTTCTCAGATTCAGGCAGACCAGGACTGATAGGGACCAGAGGGAAACACAATGTTGAGTGCTATTGTTCGCTTTTCGCTCCGTTTTCGCGGTGTCGTCCTGTCGCTCGCCATTGCGTTGCTCGGCTTTGGCCTCTATACACTGACGCAGGCGAGGTACGATGTATTTCCTGAGTTTGCGCCTCCTCGTGTCTCCATACAGACGGAAGCGCCAGGACTCTCTCCGGAACAGGTTGAGCTGCTGGTGACACAGCCCATTGAAAATGTCATCAACGGCGTGACGGGAATCGATTCCTTACGTTCAAATTCCATTCAAGGGCTATCGGTCATTAATGTGGTGTTTCGGGCTACCAACGATATTTATCTGGACCGCCAGCTTGTAGCGGAACGCCTTGCGACTATAGCGGGACAATTGCCTTTGGGCGTCAAAGCTCCGATTTTGACGCCGCTCACCTCATCCACCAGTACGGTACTCGTGCTGGGGCTAACCTCAGACAAAAAATCTCTAATGCAATTGCGGACGGCTGCCGACTGGACTCTCCGGCCTCGACTCTTGGCCGTTCCGGGCGTGGCGGACGCCTACGTATTTGGGGGCGACCTCAAGCAATTGCAGGTCCAGTTCCTTCCAGAGCGGCTTGTCAAATACAATCTTTCTCTCACCGACGTTGTAGCCGCTGCGCAAAAAGCAACTGGCATTCTAGGCGCTGGGTTCATCGAAAACCGGAACCAACGGCTTATTCTCCAATCCCGCAGATCGTAACGACG
>JAJZDO010000861.1 GCA_021805955.1 Acidobacteriota bacterium | reverse complement strand
CGCTTCAAAACCGTTACGTTCCAGTTCCGCCGCAATCGCGGCGAACAGTGGCATCTGGTCCGGTTTCAGGTCAATCAGCACCGGCATCAACAAGCGCTGGCGCTGCACCTGCTCGACATCGCGATCGTGAACGATCTTCTCGAACAGCACGCGTTCGTGCGCGACATGCTGGTCGATGATCCACAGACCTTCCGCATTTACCGCCAGGATGAAGGATTCTTCCAACTGCCCCAGCGGTCGCAGGCTGGCCAGCCCGTTCAGCGTCGGCGGAGCGATGTCCTCGCCCTCACCCTCTTGCTGCGCCGGGATAGCTGGGTTGCCTGGCAAAAAAGGCAGCGATTGTGCAGCCGGAGCAATCGGCGGTGGCTGCAGTTCAAAGCGGTCGGCGTCTTCGCGTGATGGAATTGGGTCGGATTCCTGGAACGCTTCGGCTGCAGAAGAAACTGTTCCAGAGTCAATCGATCCGGGTGCCCCAGAGCCGGGTGCCCCAGGTCTCGCCTCTGAGACCTGGGTTTCCGTGCTGCCAGGGCCGCCAGTCGATCCATCCGCCGCCTCCGGGGCGCCCGGCAGCGGCGATAAATCCGGCACCAGCGCCGGCGTCATCGTCGCGTGATCGCTGAGCGCAGCAAGAAAGCTGGCTGCCGGTCGCGTCTTGACCAGCGCATTCCGGACTGCGTCGCGAACGAAATCATGCACAAATCCCTGCTGCCGAAAGCGGACCTCTGTCTTGGCGGGATGCACATTCACATCCACTTCCTGCGGCGGCATTTCCAGAAACAGCAGCACAACAGGAAACGAGGTGGGCGGAATCACGTTGCGGTAGGCCTCCGTCAGCGCATGCAGGATGATTCGGTCGCGAATCAGCCGCTGATTGACGAACACGTACATGGAATTTCGGTTCAGCTTCTGCAATTGCGGCCGCGAAACGAACCCGTGCAGACGCAGCGCGCCCGGAGGTTGCGGTTCCCAGTCCGCTGCGCGCTTCCACGGCGGCGGCTCGGGAATGCCGGCCCGCTCGAAGTTCGTTTCCGCTGCAATAGGCAGCAATTGGTCCAGCACATCTCGCCCGAAGATCTGAAAGATGCGTTCGGAAACCTGCTGCACCGCCGGGGCTTCCAACAGCGCGTGGCTGGCGCTGTGCAGCTCAAAATGTTTTGTTGGATTGGCCAACGCATAATGCGTGGCCAGGGCCGCGATGTGCGACAACTCCGTCTGCTCCGCCTTCAGGAATTTCTTGCGCGCGGGCGTATTGAAGAAAAGGTCGCGGACTTCCAATGTTGTTCCCGCAGGAATGCCGCAGTCCGCCACCCGCAGAATTTTCCCGCCGACAATTTCCATTTCCGTTCCCACCGCTTCTTCGGCGGAGCGGGTGGTGAGATGCACCCGCGCTACCGAGGCGATCGAGGGAAGCGCCTCGCCGCGAAACCCGAGCGTGGCCAGCTCCAGCAGATCATCGCTGGAATGGATCTTCGAAGTTGCGTGCCGCTCGAAGGCCAGTAGCGCGTCGTCCCGCACCATGCCGCAGCCATCGTCCGTAATGCGGATCAGCTTGCGGCCACCCGCTTCCACATCGATGCGGATGCGCTGCGCTCCGGCATCGAGCGAATTTTCCAGCAGCTCTTTCACCACCGACGCAGGCCGCTCCACCACTTCGCCGGCAGCGATCTGGTTCGCCACCTGATCGGAAAGTACGCGGATATAGCCCATTAGGAGTTAATTGTAGCCGGGTCAAGAAACCGCAAGATGTGTTCAAGGGCTGCGCTCGTGTCTTTCTCAAGTTCACATTCCCAAACCACTAGAACGCCCCATCCCTGTTTTTTTAGAGCTTTATGTGCAAATGCATCGCGCTGTCGATTTCGTGCGAGTTTAGGCTTCCAGTATTCGCGCCGTGAATTGGGCAATCTGCCCTCCCGGCACCCGGGGTGCTGGTGCCAGAAACATCCATGAACAAAAATCGTCTTCCGGCGTGATGGAAACACAAGATCGGGCCTTCCCGGAAGATTTTTGCGGTGCAGGCGAAAACGATAGCCGCAGCGACATCCTGATGCTCAGAATTGGACCCCCGAAGTCGCCCTAAATCTTTCCAGAAGCGACTTGATCTCTGTTTCTGCGAACACCTGACACTCCAGATATGACTTGGCTAGTAATGCAGGTAAGGTGGCATGAAGCGCGGGAAGAACCGTCTGGAATTCTTCAAACCTGTTGCGGAAGAGGCGTATCCTCAGCAGATTTTCGCTTAATCTGCTTTTCCGTTCCGCTTCGTCGCTCCATCGGGCCGCCCAATACTTGCACGTTGGGCACAACATTTTGCAACGGGTGCCGTCGTGGGAGAGGAACGACTCCCAGCCGGACGCGGCAAGAGAAAGAACCGTGAGCGAATCATCACGTCGTTTTTCGTTATTACATCTCTTACATGCCACCAATACGTTGCCGGGGACGTGAAGGCCTGCGCGAAGACGATTCATTCCATCCAAATGCTCGACGATGAAGGTAGCATCTGCCATCTCGCAGGAACAGTACGGACACAGATTCCCGAACGCCTCCCGGACCATCTCAACGTACTCTGCGCTCCCAATTTTTACCTTCCAAGTTCTCGAGATTGACTGGCTTAATTCGTGGAGGAACATGCTAATGAGCTTGTTCGCTACATCCGACTTGGCTCGCCGAGTGGCCGTGCGCAACTGAGAGGATGGATGCTTCACCTCTCTCCTCCGAGCAACCAGTCAACTCGAACATCTAAAACTTCAGCGAAAGCCTTCAATTCGTAGTCAAGCACCCGGCGAAGATTGTTTTCTACCTTGGCTACAGCAGCTCGATCCATCAGCACACCATGGAGGGCGAGCCTGCCGGAGAGATCTTCCTGAGTAAGTGGTGGTTTAGCCGCAGAACGTGCCTCGGCTATTCTTTTTCCGGATATGTTTCTTCCACTTGATGAGCTCGGAGGCACATCGAAAGCGTATCCCCTGCTTGATCTAAAAATGTTCTACAATAGAACATGGCTCGGGTTTTCAGATTTTGAGAGCCCGGACCTCGCACGATTTGGGGTGCGCTCTCCCGACGCAAAGGTGCATGAGTGGGATATTACACCGAATACAGCTTGAGACAGTTACGAAACCCCATTCCCAAAGAAGCATTAGCGGTACTAATCGCCGAAGACGAATGCGCGAGTCTCGCCCTGGATTCTTCTGGCGATACACGGAACTCTGAGAAGTGGTACGGGCACGAGGAGAGCCTCTGCGCTTGGTCTGTTCGGTACCCGAAAACGATCTTCTGCTTGCACGCCGACGGAGAAGACACAGATGGCATCTGGGATAAGTACTTCTTGGGCGGCAAGCTCGCACACACGGAATCCTTCGAAAGCCTGCCTAAGATCGATTTAGATAGCCTCGGATGACGATTTCTTATCCCATGTAATCCGCAGGGTTCAGAGCGCCTGCGATGTACTTCCGGTAATCCTCGAAAACGGCGTCCAGGATACCCCGTACATTTTCAATCATTACTGCGCGGGGACGAAGTTGATCGACAATATCGATGGCTATAGGGAACATGTTGCGCTCATCGTTTTCCCCAAGCTGCTTGCCGGCCTTGGAAAACGGAGGGCATGGGAGACCGCCTGAGACAATATCCACGCCTTTGAAGGCGGACACGTCTGTTAGTGTGGTCAGGTCTTGCTCTATTACATTCCAGCGTGGACGGTTATAA
>JAJZDO010000230.1 GCA_021805955.1 Acidobacteriota bacterium | reverse complement strand
CGTCTTCAAAGCGCGCGACAGCATCGCGAGCGCTCTGCCGCGAAACTCCATAACCGCGTCCCGCCAGAAAGCTGCTGATCAGATCCGCGGCCTGCCAGCTATCCAGCCCATGCTGCAGCAGCCCGTCGCGCAATTCCTGCAACTCCACTGTGGGAAATTTTTCGATGTGCGAGCCATGATACATGGAGCCTCCGTTCCTTCTCTGTCGCGTATCCGGTCACGGTCGCAACATTTTCCGCTGGTATGTATGACTCATTTCCGCTTTGGTTTGTTGCTAGGGAATCGTACAAACTATCCAAATTGATGCGATCAATCAACCGGATGTGCAGCGTCTTGCATGATTTCCTCCCACTGTCGGAGCGAAGCGTGGCGCGCTCTTGCCTTGGTTATCGGCATCGATTGGACTTTCCAAAAGAGAACTTTGGTCATCGGAAGTGGTAGTACCTGCCACACTTTCGTGTTGCGCGGCACTTCGGATTCATGCCGTTCTAATTTTGTGGAGTGCAGCCAGGCGCGCTGGCGGCCGCCTGCATCCGTTACCATGGTGATAAGCCATGACTACCACGACAACGCCTCAAATATTGGACGGGAACGCCATTGCCGCCGCCATCCAGACAGAAGTGACAAAGGACGTACAGCAACTTCACCTGCAAGGCAGTCGACCCGGTTTGACCGTGGTGCTGGTCGGCAATCATCCCGCATCCGAGGTGTATGTACGAAATAAGGTGAAAACCAGCGCCGCGCTCGGGATCAAGAGCGAGTCCATCACTCCGCCCGCTTCCGTGACGACAGAAGAAATGCTGGCTCTGATTGCCACGTTGAATGCCCGCGAGGATGTCGATGGAATCCTGATCCAGTTGCCGCTGCCGGCCCACGTCGATGCCAAGCGATTGCTGGAAGCCGTCTCGCCAGAGAAAGATGTCGATGGTTTTCATCCCGTGAATGTCGGTCGCCTGCAGAGCGGCCAGCCGTCTCTGATTCCCTGCACTCCGGCGGGAATCATTCAGATGCTGAAGCGCAGCGGGATCGTGATCTCTGGCCAGCATGCAGTGGTGGTGGGTCGCAGCGACATTGTTGGCAAGCCAATGGCCATGCTGCTGTTGCACGAAAATGCCACGGTTACGATTTGCCACAGCAAAACCAAAGATCTGGCCGGATTCTGCCGCTCCGCTGACATTCTTGTCGCGGCCATTGGCAAAGCAGGTATCATTACCCCTGCCATGGTGCGGCCGGGCGCCGTGCTGGTGGATGTTGGAATGAATCGCGTCACATCCCAGGAAGACTTCGATCGCTTCTTTTCCGGCAATTCCCGCCGCGAAGCGACCTTCAGGGAAAAAGGTTCTGTCCTGATGGGAGACATCGACCCGCACGCCTTCGCGCTTGCCAGCTATTACACGCCCGTTCCAGGCGGCGTGGGCCCACTGACGATTGCCATGCTGATGGCCAACACCGTCCGCGCGGCCCGTCTGCGTCGAGGCCTGCCGGTTTAACTTTTTCAGGAGAATGCGTCATGCTGCGCGTTGGCCTTACCGGAGGATTGGGAAGCGGAAAAAGTACCGTTGCCAGCCTGTTCGCAAACCGGGGGGTGTATGTTCTGGAGGCGGACCAGATTGGCCGAGAGTTGATGCAGCCGGGCCAATCGGTCTATGCAGCCATCCTTTCCCACTTCCGCCAATTCCCAGATGCGCCTGCGTTGACCCTGGCCAATGGGCAACTCGATCGCGGCGCGTTGGCGCGCTATGTATTCTCCACGAACCGGTTGGAGGAATTGAACCGTATCGTGCATCCAGCCGTCATCGCCGAGCAGGAGCGGCGCATGGAGACCATTTTTTGTGAGAATCCCAACGCCATCGCGATGGTGGAGTCGGCGCTGATTTTCGAGGCGGACCGGGCGGGCACTGCGCCCGGCTTGAGCCGCCGGTTTGATGCGCTGATTCTGGTAACCGCGCCGGAGAGCCTACGGCTGGCCCGCTATGTAGCCCGAGCAAGCGGCGGTAGACTGCTTTCAACGGAAGAAAGGATTGCGCTGGAGGAAGACGGCCGCAGACGGATTGGAATGCAAATGACGGATGCGGAGAAAATCCCCCGCTGCGATTTTGTCATTGAAAACTCCGGGCCGGTGAAAAAAACGGAGGCCGCGGTAGAGGATATTCTGAGGCGCCTGAAACGCAGGGAACACGCAACTGCGGGGCAAAAAGCGGGTTCAATAAAATAGGAACTGCCATACGTCGCAGTGAGACGACGAAAACATGGCTACCTGAATCCAACAGGCAGGAACTTGCCTGGCAATTGAAGCCTGATGAAATGCATTCTGTTCCTGTCGTAGCGTGTGAGGCCCACGTTGCGGCAACAGAGAATTGAGAGCCATGCACCATATGAAAGCACGCTTGCTGATTTTGACCCTGGCCATCCTCGGTGGCTTTTACATCGTCACGACGCACACAGCCTCGACTGGGAGTGGGTCTGGCTGGTTCAACCATACTGCCGGTGCTGCGGCGCAGCCGAAAGACGAAGCCGTGCCCAGCGGCTTGCAGATGACAGAGGCCGAGGCCGCTCCGGCACTGCTGCCGAGTGAGCAAAACAATATTGCTGTCTACAAGAAGGCGCTGCCTTCGGTCGTGAATATTACCTCGAACACGGTAACATTCGACTTCTTTTACGGCGCGGTGCCCGAGGAGGGTCAGGGCTCCGGTTTTATCCTCGACAAGAAGGGCGACATACTCACCAATTACCACGTGGTCTCGAACGCGCAAAACGTGGAAGTCACGCTCTACAACAAACATCAGTACAAGGCCAGAATTCTAATGGTCGACAAGGGGCATGACCTGGCCCTGCTGAAGATCGACGCTCCAGATCTGCAACCGGCGACTTTGGCGGACTCACGGGGTCTTCAGGTGGGTCAGATGGTCTATGCCATCGGCAATCCCTTTGGCCTCAGCGGGACGATGACTCGCGGCATCATCAGCTCGATTCGGTCTGTGCGCGGCCCCATGGGCAATCTGATCTCCGATGCCATCCAGACCGATGCGGCCATCAATCCAGGAAACTCCGGCGGACCGCTCTTGAATTCGCAAGGTGACGTGATCGGGATGAACACGATGATCGATACCGGCGGCGGCGCGAACCAGAATGCCGGAATTGGCTTTTCGATCCCGATCGATATGGCGAAAGCCGTGCTGAATGATTTCTTCCGCTATGGCAAGGTCCTGCGGCCGACGCTCGGGATTAGAGGCTTGTCCATCGGCCCTGACATTGCAAATCAAATGGGATTGCCAGCCGTCTATGGGGTCCTGGTCGAGCGCATCCTTCCCGGCGGCCCGGCAGACCACGCCGGAATCCATGGCGGCACGCAGCAGGCATATCTTGGCAACACGCCAATCTATATTGGCGGAGACTTGATCGTTGCCATTGACGGCGATCAAGTCACGAATGACCGGGACATTGCAGAAATTATGGACGGACATCAGGCTGGCCAGACGGTGACGGTGACCATCTATCGCGGCCAAAAGCGAATGGACATCAAGGTCGTCCTGGGCAACGCCGGGAATTCGGGTGACGTGCAGGTTTGACCGGTTCTCTAGAAGCATACCGCGCGGACGATGCGACGACGGACAAGGAATCTATCACGTCGGCATCGTCTGCGCGTTCGTTTTGCTTATGCAATCTTAATTTAGCAATCCATGGGGATCGAGCCCATCGATCTAAC
>JAJZDO010000456.1 GCA_021805955.1 Acidobacteriota bacterium | reverse complement strand
GGCCGGACGTCCCGGATCGCCTTCGGGGTCGGTGGCCAAGCGGACAAAGATTTTGTCGGCGTGGTCAATGACGTGATTGTTGGTGAGGATGTAGCCGCGCGGATCGACGATGAAGCCGGAGCCGAGAGACTGGCGCACCCCGCCGCCGGGGCCTTCGCCACCATCGTCATCGCCGCCCGGACCCGCTTGCGGGCCACCGGGACCCCCTGGGCCGCCGGGGCCATTCGGCTCCCCGAAGAAGCGATTAAAGAAATCCTGAAAGTTTCCCTGATTGCCGCCCTGCGCGCCGCGAGGAGGATTCTTCGCTATCGACTCCGTGTTGATATTGACGACAGCGGGGCCAACCTCCTTGGCGATTTGCGAAAAGGCCGTGGAGAGCTTGACCGGATCGGGAATTTGCAACGGCGTCGCATCAGAGGAGCTGCCGGAGGCCTCCTTGCCGTGGACATCGTGGGCCATCAGCGAGCCGATCAGAATGCCAGCGGAAAGCGTGGCGAGAATCGTAAATGTGAACGAGAGGCTGCGGGAGCGAAACCGGGCGAGCAATGCTTTCATATATGTCTTCGAACCTCGGAATGTAGAAACATGCCAAATGCGGGCTGCCTGTGGCAAGCAACAGTATAGCGCCGGAAAGGTGCGACAGGGCTGCTGCGAAGGCTCCGCTGTATGTATTGGACGGAGAAAGAGCCAAAACGTTATGCAGGAATTGCCCAGGAGGATCGGGGCGCGTGGGGCGTGTGCGCTTGTTTCCAGCGGCAGATGCAAAAGAGGCGGGGATTGGAGCGTGGGACTGCATTACGGTGCAGCCGCGTTGCTACTGGTCGGGCGCAGGGCCTGCGGGGATTTAGGCCTGCGGGGATTTAGGCCTGCGGGGATTTAGGCCTGCGCGCTTCAACCTTCCCTGCCCAGTGGATCGGAATGCCGAACCCTCAAATACACCGAGTCATTCTGAACGAAGTCCGCCGCGGGCGGACGCAGTGAAGAATCCAGACGGTGATGGCTGGGTCGATGCAGCGTGGATTCTCTGGATTCTTCGCTGCGCTCAGAATGACTCATCGTTTGGGGATAAAAATGTTGGGGGATGAAAATGTTGGGGGATAGAAATTCCCGCACCACACATACTTTGTCATTTCGAGCGGAGCGCAGCGTGGTCGAGGAATCTGCGGCCCATTGGCAGCCCTCCTTGAGCAAAGCCGAAAGGAAGAACCTGCGGTCAGTGGATAGTCTGCGCGGGAACGGCCTGCGCGGCGGCAGTGGCTGGTGCCTTTGTAGCTGCGGCGGGCGTGGGCTGCGCTTGCAGATTAATATGCGCCTGCGGCTGGATTTGCGCGGGCGGGGAGGCGGGTCGGGGCAGGCTGGGGTCGGCCTTGTATAACTCCTGCAAGAACTGCTGATACTCCTTCTCGCCGCGCTTCAACTTACTGTAGTCCACATCCTGATAGTAGTGGCTGATGTAGTTGAACGCATAGGCCGCGTACCAGGGTATCTCCTGATCGGGATGCTTCGAGTTAATAATGGGATTCTCGACCGACTTACCCTGCGCCACCGCCCACGCATACGGCGCCTCCCGAATGTCATACCCCGCTAAGTACATTTGACGTATGCCAATGCGCAGGGCCTGCTGCTCCTGCATAAATGTTGTAGCTTTATTGCTCGCGTTAATGGCCACCTGCACGTTAAGAAATATGTACAAATATGCCTGCTTCTGTAAAACAGCCGCAACAGCGGCAGACATCAAGGCAGCGAGCTGAGCACTATTCTGCAAATGTGCTAAGGTAGTCGCTGGCACGAGGATAATCCCATCGGGAAGAGCAATTATATTGTTATCAGCAATGTGTTTCGATTCTCCTGCATGCGTAAGGCGCACAAGATCTTTTTGGTACTTGAATTGCCCCGTAATATAAAACTGGAACCGAATCTTGTCGGGATCACTATCAGACATGCTGCGCTGAAATTGCGGCACCATGCTGCGCCCGATTTTGGATACCCATTTCTGTGCTTCTTGATCAGGAACGATATTGATGACATTTCCAGGTTTGAATATTTTCTTAAAATAGATGCCCCCGGTCATGCGCTTTTGATAATTGGGCGGAACTATGCTTGCCACAAACCAACTTGCGTATTTGTGCTCCTTCTTGCCAATATGGTTTGGCCAGAATGCAAGTTGATTAGCGAGTATCTTTCCATCCACATCGCTAGTGCCAACATATTGAACGCAGGCGTTAGGCCGCGATAAAGACTCATGAAAAAGAATCTGGCTACTACCGTGTTTTCGGGTTGGTTTAGTTTCCAAAATGCCGGTCGTTTTAGACCACGAGTAATGCAATCTGGCATTCGCAGGTGCTGCAAGCAGCTTGGTTTGCGGTGTCACGGTCATTGGATAGCCATCGAGCCATAAGCTACCCTTCCATCCGTCAGCGTTGTGTTGCAATTCTGGTTGTTCTCCAATGACAGCTGAACTTTCGAGTTTTCGATCTATGGACTCCGTATATATTATGGCGTGATCAGCAAGAACTCGATGCTTACTCTGAAACGTTCCGATCACATGGACTTGTGAGCCAATCGCCATGTGCGCGACGTTACAAGGCATAATTGTAGATTTCATAACGCGATCATTCGACGAAAAGAACCACGGCGAGTAGGATAAGCGGCCAGACCAAACGCTGTAATACCACTCGGATATAGAAGACACCGTCGCTATCGAGCAGCGGGTCTCTGCGGTAAGTTGTACACGCAACTCTCCGCTATCAAATGCCCCAGTGGAATCGATTTGTGTAACAAATCCATCTACGGTGACGGCATGTGCTGGGATGCTCGCCAGAAGAGGAACGAGAAGCCAGAGGATTGCTCGGGTCGTGAGGCTTAACTTCTGGATTATCATTTCATAACCATCTACTGTCATGGGACTATCATCCCGGGTGATGGAACAGGGCTACTGGACTGTTGCCCGAGGATGTCCTGAATGCTTAGATTCTGATTGGGTATTCCTGTGGCGGATGTGCCGAGGCCGTCGAGAGCTGCGGGACGGGGAAGTAGGCTTCCTTTAAATTGCGGTGCGCCTAATCCCAGCGCATCCCAAACAGCCCCAAATATATCATTCGCAATCGTGTAAATGGCATAACCTATGCAAGCGTCGGCCCCAAAAACCAGACAGGCAGCCGCACCTGCCACTGCAAAGCTATCTCCAACTACTTTTCCTGCGTCCCCGCCTATGAGATCAGAAGCCCATCCTTTTGGGCCACATGCTGCCTTGTTGTAATCGATGCTGCATGCAATAGTGAATGCTGCGGCAACAACTGCGCCCACGTCTGCCGCAGTTCCTTTCGAGATGCCGCTAAACGCCTCACCAAATGATACCCCTGTAGTTTGTGCCAGGTATACCGAGTAAGCTGCAACAACTCCGATTGCTATCCCAGAGGCAACTGGATCGCAGGGATTAAACGTCACATTTGAACCCGGAATCGTGATGGTTCCACTAAATGCTTTACAGGGACTTCCACCAACCCCGTTGACGATCCCCCCCGCCAACCCACTCGGATCGACAAACCCCAAGGGATTGTTGTTAACGTAGGCGTAGCGATTCAAGCTCTGCGGATTGGCTAAGTCATAGCTGCCGTTGTAGGGGTCAGGAGCCGTCCATCGTCCCATCCAAGCCGCGTACTGGCGCGCCTCAGCGTGGTTCAATCCCGTCTCCGGGTCATAGGTCAAC
>JAJZDO010000045.1 GCA_021805955.1 Acidobacteriota bacterium | reverse complement strand
AGCAGCCTGGTCATTTTTCCGTCGGGAGCGACCTTCAGCACCATGGCGGGCGAGCCAGTCCCCAGATATGCGTTGCCGCGCGCGTCCACCGCGACCGACCACACAGCCGCGGCGGGCGTGGTCAATACCTCTGTGGCCACCGGCGAGCTTGCCAGTCTGCCGTCGCTCAGGATGGCGACGCCGTGCGGCGCGCCCTTCTCAAAGCTGTCGAAGCTCGACTGTTGCCAGAGTTGCGTGCCCTGGGCCTGCGCGAAAAAAGAAATGGAAAAAAGAAGGAATCCAAAAAGAGCGGTCCGCATACTATTTCTGAGTGTACCGAAAGCAACGGCTCGCAGCGCATTTCCGCGTGAAAGATGAAACGACGGAATGGCGGCGTGCGGCAATCGGCGCGCGCATCGAGCCGTCCAGTAAACTCGGATGAGCAACGCCTTCGTTTCATGACGATACTCCAGCTGATTAGCGTTCTGGTGGCCATCGCAGCCCTGTTCGGCTGGATCAGCGCTCGCTGGCTGAAATTGCCCACCACTATCGGCACCATGTTCCTGACCGTGGTCTGCTCGCTGTTTCTGGTGAGTATCGGCGAGTATGCGGTGGGTCTGCGGCCATGGGCCATCGGCATGGTCCGGCAGATCGACTTTGAACGGCTGATCCTGCATGGAATGCTGCCGCTGCTGCTGTTCGCGGGCGCATTCCTGCTGGACTTCAAGGCGCTTGTCCGCGAGAAGCTGACTGTAGCGTCGCTCGCCATTGCCGGCACGCTGGTTTCCACCTTCGCGGTTGCGGCCTTGATGCGGTGGACGCTGCCGCTGGTGGGCATCCATGCACCGTGGCTGCAATGCATGTTGTTCGGCGCGTTGATTTCACCCACCGACCCGATCGCGGTGATGGAAATGCTCCGCCGCGTGGGCGTGTCCAATCACGTGGAGGCGCAACTGGCGGGCGAATCTCTGTTCAACGATGGCATTGGCGTTGTGATTTTCGTGACTCTGCTCGGCGTGTCGCATGGGGCCGCTCCGACCGTGTCGCACATACTGGTGACGTTGCTGCTGAGTGTTGGCGGCGGGCTGGCGCTGGGAATTTTCCTGGCATGGATCGCGTACACGCTGATGCGGCGGGTGGACGCCTTCCAGGTCGACGTACTGCTGACGCTTTCGCTTGCCCTGGGCGGCTATGCGCTGGCCGAGATATTGCACCTTTCCGGCCCGCTGGAGGCGGTCGCGGCGGCCATCGCGCTGCGGGGATTCCATGTGCATCGTCCCGCCGAGCTGATCGCGCATGAAAGGATGGAAGAGTTCTGGAAGATGGTCGATGAGGTGCAAAACGGCGTCCTCTTCGTGCTGCTCGGTCTGGAGGTGCTGGCCATTCCGTTTCATTGGCCATTGCTGGGATCGGGCGCGACCGCGATTGTCGCTGTGCTGGCTATTCGCGTCGCCGTAGTTGCGCTGGTCCTGCGAGGGCTGCGGCTCATCGGGCGCGACCATCGAAGCTCGGTGCTGGTGCTTACCTGGGGCGGGCTGCACGGCGGACTGTCGCTGGCGCTAGCTCTGGCGCTGCCTCTGTCCGATGGTCGCGACTGGATTCTTGCCACGACCTACATTGTGGTGGTGTTCTCGGTGGTGCTGCAGGGCGGCTCGCTCGGCTTCTTCCTGCGCCGCTTTCACGCCGCAGAAACCTTTACGCCCGCGGAACAGCCGCAGGAGCTGTAGGGGGCGTCTTCGTTTCCGGCTGGCCGACTACTTGTCCCGAATAGTGTCATTTTCGAGAGATGTATTCTTTGCCGGAAAGGTCTCAAGATCGACATTCTCCCAGTTGGATATTTAGAGTGTGAAGTTGCTTCAAAGTGCAAGGCGATTCAGCTCTTTGACTCCAGTCCGCGAAGAGTCGATGCAGTGGTTTGGCAGTTCGGATTCCTGCCGGGTCCATTGAAATAGCGTTGCCGCCGCTGGAGGAATCAGCTCATTCCAGTCGTTCCTCGTATTTTTGTAATCGGTTTTCTCGTCTACCGTCTGCTTAGTTAGACAAAGAATCCATGTCTCGATATTGCGCTTTGGAACCATCCGCGCAATTTTCTCATGCTCGACATCGACGGGTGGTTTTTCAGCATCCTTCAACGCTTGATCGAGTTGCTTCCATCTATCTTGGACCGTATGGGTGTCTGCATCGATTACCACGATCAGCGCAGTTTTCGCTTTGCGTTGTCGGAGGCGGTATGCGCTTACTTCCTTGGCAAACCTGTTCCGCACCCAACCTTCGGCGCTCTCTCTGCCTCTGGTGGGAAGCTCAATCCTTATCTCATGTCCCAGCCCGTGTATCTTGAGATATCTGAGGAGGAGCATTTTGTGATGGTCATCTTCCAAAAGCACGATGACCTGCGATGGCTTACTCATCCTCCCATCCCCGCGCGATCAATTCAGAGGGCCGTAGATTTCCGCCAGGATCAGGCTTGAATTTCTCCGTCCGGACGTGGCCATTATCCTCTCGAAAAAAACGCAATCCATGTCTTATGGCCCATTGATTCAGAATTTCCGGGTGATGTGAGATAAGGATAAGTTGTCCATGATGATCTTCGACCGCTTCCTCCGCCGCCAGGAGCCATGGCTGTATTTCACGCAAGGAGATGAAGTTATCCGGTTCATCGATAAATATCGTATGCCCCTTGGCTATCAGAAAGTGAAGGATCATGTATAAGGCCAGTAAGCATCGCTGACCATCGGAAAGTTCGGACAGTGAATAATTCGCTCGTTTCTTTGTTGAGGTCGTAAAATCAGCGCGAAGTTTTCTCACGCCATCTTCTTCGGACGAAAACCGCAGAGTCTGAAATCCATCGAGCGCTGCCTTCATGGACCCCAAGAATTTCAGATTTTCATCGGGATAAGCTCCCACTAAATGGCGGTACCAACCAGCGATGTTTTCGAGTTCGTAGTCGGGCTGGTCTTCCTCGCTATCGGCACTCTCATTCATCGCGTTGTGATATTCGTCGATCAGGAAGCAATGGACAGATTTCATCCACTCAACGAAATGGCGGACGTGCGAGTTGCTCAATTGTGATAGATGCAAGGCAGATCTGACCGTTTCCAGCGGTACGGCCGTTGCCTGGTCGCTGCCATTTGAGAAAAAGCGAATTTCTCCCTTGGCCAACTCAAAAACGGTTGCACCAGAGACCCTTAAACTTTCTAGATTTACTGACGGTTGTCTCGTCTCAGGTTCAAATCGGATTTCAACCCGATATTCGTATTTCTGGCGATCCAAAAAGGCCTCAATTTCCACGACCTGGAGAGGTTTGTCCTGCCAACGGGTGCGAGTGGACTGCGTGAATGGATTCTCATCGCCCTCTATAAACCGTTTAAGATAGCGAATCGCGTCGAGCAACGACGACTTGCCGCTGCCATTGGGTCCAAGCAGCAGTTGCTTTCGCTCCGGTCTGTACTCGAAGTTGACGAAGCTGCGGAAATTATCGATGTATATCCGAGTCAGCATGGCTACATATTATATGGAGAGCATTCTAAACGGGGAGCATTCTTGGACAGCCTTCGTACCTGCATCGCAACATCAGATCAATTTGGGTGTGCCCCATCTTGAATTCGAGATGGGGGAAATTCGCGCAAGCCAGAACATGTTGCTCGCTGAGGTTTCCTTGCCGGATGTGTCCCGGGTTGGCGCTTCGCGCGAATTCCCAGCAAGCGTGGTGCTGCGAAGTTGAATAAAAAGGT
>JAJZDO010000725.1 GCA_021805955.1 Acidobacteriota bacterium | reverse complement strand
CTTGTGAGCTGGGGGTCCGGGATATATGACTTCGACAATGATGGGCAACTGGACATTCTTGTCTTTCATGGTGGATTGATTCAAATGATTCCGCAGGAGCATACGGTTTTTCGAGGTCTGGGAGGCGGGCAGTTCAAGGATGTTTCGGAACAGGCTGGCAAGGTGTTGAGTGTGCGCACGGTGGCGCGGGGAGCCTGTTTTGCGGATTACGAGAACAACGGGAAGGTGAGCGCATTTGTCGTGAATCTTGGAGCACGCGGGACGCTGGTGAGAAACGTATCGACCGATACGGGGCATTGGCTGGAGTTGAAGCTGACAGGAAGCAAAAGCAATCGAGACGGAATTGGCGCGCGCGTGACGATATACGCCGGGGGCAAGCAACAGATGCAGGAACGCGTGGCGTCCTCCGGATATCTGTCGCAGAATGACGGGCGGCTCCATTTTGGCCTGGGTACGGCAGCGGTGGTGGAGAAGATGGAGATTCGGTGGCCGAGCGGTCGTGAACAGACGCTGAAGGCAGTGCCTGTGGACCGTGTGATGACGGTGGAGGAGCCGAAATGAGCCGACGGGTGAGGGCTTCTGTGCTGCTGGTGGCGATAGTGCTGGCGGCGTATGCGGGATTGAGCGTGCGTGCTGTGCGTGCGGCGGCGAAGCGAGCTGCGCCTGCGACGGGCGGTGCTGGAATGGCGAATGCGCGAGAGGCTGGAAACGAGGACGATCAGGATGAAGTGCGAGCGACTCCGGTCGAGCGGTACGCCTCTCCGGTCGAGATGTTGTTTTCCCGCGATGGCGCGCGCCTGTATGTGCTTTGCCAGGAATCTGGCGAGGTGCAGGTGTTGGATGCGTTGAGCGGTCGCGTGCTGAAACGGATTGCGGTGGGTCGCGTGCCGCGAGGATTTGTTTTATCGCCAGGGGGGGACAAGCTGTATGTAGCCAGCAGTTGGGAGGACCGCGTTGCCGTCGTGGATACGCGGCGGATGCAGGTCACCGCGAGCTGGCACGTAGGAGCGGAGCCGACCGGGATCGCAGTCGATCGAAGCGGCGCGCGCATCTTTGTAGCCAATCGGATCAGCAGCGATGTCGCGGTGCTGGACGCGAAGACGGGTAACGAGCAGCGACGCCTGGTGGCCGGTCGTGGAGCCAGCTACCTGACGATGGCCGCAGATGGAAAGCGATTGCTGGTGACGCATGTGTATCCGAATCCTGGCGCATACAGGTCTGCGCCGGAGTCGGAGATTACGGTGATCGATTCGGATGCAGCGCGGGTGGTGGAGCGGATGCCACTGCACTCGATTGCCGGGGTCTTTCATGCTGCGCTTTCGACAGACGGAAGATTGGGCGTGGTGGCGCATCTGCACCCGAAGAACCTGGTTCCGCTGGCGCACGTGGAACACGGGTGGATATTTGGCGATACGATTACGGTTTTTGGTGCGGATCTGGGGATGGGTCCAGAAGGCTCTGTCGAGGTTCCACTCGACGAGCTGGATCGCTATTTCTCCTACCCCTTTGGGGTTGCGATTTCGCCGGACAAGCGGCGCATTTATGTGACGAACGCGGGATCGGATGTGGTGACCGTGGTGGATGTGAGCAAGCTGCTCGCATATATTCACGCGCATCGTGGGGGATTTGCGCAGGACCTGGGAGCAAGCGGGCACTATGTTACTGCGCGAATCGCGGTTGGCGCGAATCCTCGGGGCGTGTTGCTGAGCCGCGATGGCCGGAGGCTCTATGTGGCCAATCGGCTGGACGATACGGTGAGTGTAGTGAACACGGCAACTGAGCGAGTGGATCAAACATTCGTATTGGATGGGCCGAAGACAATCTCCGCGCTTCGCAAAGGGGAGAGGATTTTTTATTCTGCGCGATACAGTTTTCAGGGGCAGATTGGCTGCACGAACTGTCATATCGACTCGACCTTCGATGGACTTACCTGGGATCTGGAACCGGATGGTTTCGGCATTGGCATCGTCGATAATCGTCTGCTTGAGGATATCCGCAATACAGCGCCCTACAAATGGAATGGCAGTAATCCGAATATCGAGACGGAGTGTGGCGTACGGACGGAAAAGTATTTCTGGCGTTCGGAGAACTACAACGACCGACAACTGGCGGATTTGACTTTGTATGTGCGCAGCATTGCGGCACGGCCCAATCGTTGGCGATTGCCGTACGGGCGGTTTACGTCGGCGCAGGAGCGCGGACGAGCGCTGTTTGTCCGCGCAGTCGACAAGTTTGGCAAACCAATCGCAGAGCAGAATCGATGTGTGTATTGCCATAGCGGTCCGATGGGGACCAATCAGAGGTCTTTCGATGTTGGAACAGGAAAAAAGACAGATACAAGCGGTGTGTTTGATACACCGCAATTGACGAATATCGCATTGACTGCGCCCTATCTCCATGACGGATCGGCGCGCGCGCTGGAAGAGATTTGGACGGTGTATAACCCGGCGGATCGTCATGGTCGTACCAACGACTTAACCAAAGACGAGTTGAACGACCTGATCGAATATCTGAAAACACGATGAGAGGTGCGCGATGAAAAAGATATTGCTGCTTTTGCTGATGAGCCTGCCGTGCATTGCGGCCATGGCCGCAGTGCCGAGGATGCCACAATTTCGATTTGAAAACTTCACCGTCGCCAATGGATTGCCGGATAACCATGTATACGCAGTTCTGGTGGATGGAGATCGCGTGTGGGCAGGAACCGAAAACGGTCTTGCGCTCTATGAAAACAAACACTGGAAGGTCTACGGAACCGCGGATGGACTGGCGCATCGGGCCGTGCTTTCGCTGGCGCTGGACAA
This sequence comes from Acidobacteriota bacterium, assembly GCA_021805955.1. The sequence goes on along the minus strand of JAJZDO010000725.1, from coordinate 907 downwards.
GCGCACAGGCGACCTTTGGGCGGGGACGATGGGAGGGTTGAGCCGTGTTTCGGCAGGGCGGATTGACAGCTTTACGCAATTGACTTCCGGGCTGAGCAATGACGTGGTGTATGGAGTATCGGTCGAAGGCGACAACGTGTGGGTGGCGACGGCTGCTGGCGGATGCCGGTTGAATACTCGAACGGGGCAGTGGACACTCTACAACGACCACAATACGCCCATGAGCGAGATATGGACATATAACGTGATGGCGACGCCGGAAAAGGTCTACTACGCGGTGTGGGGCAGCGGCGTGCTTGAACTGAACCAGAAGACCGGCAGGTGGGACAAGTACGACGACCCGGACGGAGAAAATGAACTTGTTCTTTTCAAGGATCAGGGACTTATCCACGAGATTGTAACTTCAGTCAGTTATGTGGACAAGATTCTCTGGATTGGAACGTATATGGGCGATAGTCGCTACGATGGGCGCTACTGGCATAACTTTTTGATGAAGGACAGTGGTCTTCCATCGAACTTTACGAACCTGGTGAGAGGAGTGGACGCAACCCATGCGTGGTTCTGCACGGACAAAGGTCTGGCTTACTACGACGGCGTCAACTGGGCTGTGTATCGTCCTTCGCTGAAGGATGGCAGTCCGGAGATGACGGTGAGGGATGCGGAAGGAAAGGTGACGCAAATTGCGGTGACGACCGCACCCGCGCACAACTACATTCTGGGGATCGACTTTCAGGGTGAGGATATCTGGGTGGCGACAGCCAGAGGGCTGAGCCATGGAGTTCGTCTGAAGACGAAGTGAATGAGGCCGGGCGCGGCTTTTTTGTGCTTCTGGAAGCGACTGAAATTCGGCGCCTGATAACGGAATGATTCGAGCGTGTTTCATCTCTATCGGTACTTTGGCAATGGT
>JAJZDO010000390.1 GCA_021805955.1 Acidobacteriota bacterium | reverse complement strand
CCTGGCCGCGCCCTATCTGCTGCTGACTCTCCAGCCCGCATGGACCGGTCTGCTGCCAAGGCCGGGCGCGTGGATGGACGTGCTGAAGCAGGCGACGGCTGTGCCCATCTTTGCCACCGTGATCTGGCTGGTGTGGGTGATGGCGCAGACGCGCGGCGCAACCGGAGTGGCCGTGCTGTTGGCTACATTACTGCTGCTGGCCATTGCCGGATGGGTGCTTGGTCGCTGGCCCGCACGACGCATCCCTTCGCTTGTCGCCATGGTTATCCTGCTGCTGACCATTGGCTTTTGCGCCTATGGCGTGAACACGCTGACTGCGCCCATCTCCGCCAGCAGCTCTGCAACTTCGGCTACGGAATCCGGCTGGCAGCCATGGTCTCAATCGGCCGTCGATCGCGCCCGCGCCGCGGGCCAGCCGGTCTTCGTCGATTTCACGGCAAGCTGGTGCCTGAGCTGCCAGGTGAACGAGCGCGTCGCGCTGCGCACCGCGGGAGTGCAAAAGGCATTTGCGGAGAAGCATGTGGTGCTGCTCAAGGCGGACTGGACTTCGCATGACGACGGCATCACCCACGCGCTGGCCGCGCTGGGGCGCAGCGGCGTCCCCACCTATGTGCTCTACTCGCCGACAGCAGGCAGCGCGGGAACGGTGTTGCCGGAGGTGCTGACGCCGGGCATTGTTCTGGATGCGCTCCGCACACTGCCCTGACTTCCGCCGTCATTCGTTTCCCTCGGCACTTGCGTCATTCTTACATGGCATTGTTTGATTTTTTTGTTGGCCTTCCCGCAGGGAATCTGCACGTACTCTTTGCGGCGCAGGCTATTTCCACCATGAATACCCCGCAGCAAACTGGATGGTGTAATCCAGTCCCGGATTCCTGTCTCCCAGTCCTGCGCTGGAGATGTGAATGAACTTCACCGCCAGATCGGCACTGTGTCTCTGGCCGTGAAAGATATTCACTCCAGCACCCACCTGCGGGGTAAAGTTGATCACGCTTGTATCGTTTGCAGGAACAGGTATCGGGTAGAAGAGTTCAGGAAACTTATGATCCGTCCAGAGCAGGCCGCCGCCCAATTGTAGCCATGGAATCACTCTCTGACCATTGCGTTCGGAGAAATTCCAGCGGACGAGAAATGGCGTAACGGAAGAACCATAGTAGTTTTGCGTAGAAATTTGGTAGGGCGGATCGAACTGAACCATGACTTTCTGAGCAGGATACTGGGCCAGCCAGAAGGGGGTTATTTCCAGTAACGCTTCCGCGCGGCCCGTCAGGCAAAGCGGCGCATGAATTCTGTGTGTCTCTTTTCCAAGAGCAATTCCCGCACTGTAAAAATCAAGCGACAGATTCATATTCTGTCCCTGGGCGAAAACGTAGGAATAATTTGGCGGGAGAAAGCCGCCCTGCACATAGGGTTCGATCTGCCAGGAGGTGTCTGTCTTTTTGTTCTGCTGCATTTGCTGTGTTGCTGCTTGCTGTGCGTACAGGTTGCAGTCCCATATTCCTGCCGCAAGTCCTGCGATGAGCACAATCCAACCTATCCCACTCCGAAACGCAATGCTATTCGCCAACGCTGCTCCTTTTCTGTCATGGATTGCCGAAATGTTTCGCTTGCGGCTCAAAACAGAGCCGCAAGCGCTGGGAACAAACGCGCATAGATCGCTTTCAAGGCTTTGGAGGGCCGGAATTTGGTGGAAAGACGACGATGGTCGTAAACTCCGCTACACCATATACCTTTCCGGTTGCAGGGTCGTTGACTGCGATGTAAGCAGTGCCACCGAGGGTTGGGCGAGGGACAATAATCGATGTTGAATTCGTGGGCATCGCACTGCTCTGACTGCTGTAATTTCCAGTATCCGTGTATACCGCAGACGCAAGTTGAGTATTCAACGGCAACGAGTAACTGGAGGAAGCCGGTGGCGGAAAGGTCAAGGTTATATTCGTTGGACAAGTGCTCTGATACGGGGTGACTGTTTCATTGATCGTGCAGGTTGCTGGCGTGGCCACCATGTCAGAATCGTTCTGACCACAAGTTAATGAAACTTCGGAGCCAGTACTCAAGCCGGCATTTGTAACAGTCGTAGCGGTTCCATTGTTGCACTGGGAGGAACCATTATCGACAGCATAAAACGTCCATGAAACCCGAACCGCATCGGTTCCGAAATCTGCTTGCCCATTTGAGTTGGTGTTGAAAGAGTTAATTCCATTGATATACACCGCATCTGGAGTGGGTGTCCCAATGGCTGCGATGCAGTTCGAGTCAACCAGCACGTTGCAGGCATTGCTCAGTGTATTGGGATCGGCATATCCTGAGATGGTCGCATTCGGCCATGCCTCAGAAGGCGATGAAACATTGGTCTGAATAGCGAGATAGTTCTGTCCTTGTGCCCCGTAAAATAAGACGGGAGGAGCAGGGTTTCCGCATCCAGTCAGCAGAGAGACCATGGATAAGCATGTAGCCAGCGAACATAAAATCTGAGATTTCATTCTCTTCCACCCTTTCCAATCGCGGTTGGAGCAACGAACTGAAGTGACTCAAATTCAGGCCGCAGCGAAGGTGAAATGTTTAGATCGGCAAGCAGGATTTCGCCTGCTCGTGCAAGACTGGAAAGACTCTGACTCGGCGCACTCCCGTGCAGAAGTTGCGTAAAATCTTGCGTTCTTGCCTGGAAGAGCGATGGCGGAAATGGTTGATTATTCGTGGAGTTTCCGCGCTCTGCGAGGGTGAGCTGGTACTTTGGATTGAACTCTTTCTGATAGAGAAGGCTCGTTGCGAGGAAGACGGCTTCCATGGGACTGAGGTTCTCTGCGAATATCTGAAAATGTCCCTGCACTTTGACAGGTCTCGGGTTGGCAAAGAGTTGAGGGTATCGAGCAAGCAACTCCATGCGTAGGCGACTTACCTCAAGCTGATCGGTCAAAGCCCACTGCGGTGCTCCAAGAATGCGCGCAAAGTCATTATTTGCCCGCACTATATCCGCAACGTGCAGTGGAGTATGGCTGCCATTCCTGTAATCAGTCTCCGCCTGAGCGAGCCGTTGCACGTAGTTTGAAGCGTAGGCCACGTTTGCAGGCATCCCTTCGTGAAGAAATACTTCTTGCGACAGTTCATGGATGGCTTCCGGATCACTGGAATGCACCATTTGAGCGAGAGAATCCAGATGTCTGTGCATGAGCACGATCGGACTCACTCGGTTGATCTGTGGCGGTGTTGTTGACTGGGCTTGCGAGGTTAAATGGGAAAGACCGAGAACGAAACCAACCAGTAAAACGCATTCTGCTGTACGACGATGAGAGTGAACTCTCGTTTGGTTACTGGCGCGTGTTTGTGCGGGGGGGTGCAGAATTTCGATGAATCATCGGAGCATGACTCCTTCGCTTGGATTTGTTTTGAAAGTGCGCCCAGGCGGGCTTCGAGCGCGCAATGATCATGTGCGAGACTCGCTTCTATGTCAAGATAAAAATAAAGTAACTCCTCTTGTTGACAAAGGAATCAAGGGCGTTTCAAAGCAGGGTTGGAAGCAAGAGAAGCCCGCAGGCGGCGCAGTTCTTCCAGTCGCTGAGCGAGTTGTTTCTCGCGGCCCTCCTGCGTTGGCTGGTAGTAGCGGCGGTCGGCAAGCGACGGTGGCAGGCAATCCATTGCTGCGACCTTGTCTGGCTCGTTGTGGGCGTAGCGGTAGCCTTTGCCGTAGTCCAGCTCCTTCATCAGCTTTGT
>JAJZDO010000368.1 GCA_021805955.1 Acidobacteriota bacterium | reverse complement strand
GACTGAACTAGGGGCTCGCGAGTTCTGCTCCCCAATTCCATGCGGCCTGTATTCGGCATCGAAGCCCCGCACCGTTCAGATCGGGGCGCTCATCTTCTATCTGTCGCGAGAGCCTCCCTGCAAATAGCCCAGCAAACTGGAGCGAGCCTCGTCTGCAGCCGGAAGCCGGCCAGCAACTCGAACCGCGACGCCGAAGGATTCCATCAGCGGGGCAAGGCAGTCCTTCAGCCTTTGGCTGCGCACCCTGACCTCTTTGGGCAGCGTGTGGCCGGCTTGAACCGCATTGAGAAACACTCGCGCCAGCGCGTCTCCAGCCGCGACGCAGGAATTGTTTACGTCAGGCGCAAGAACCAGTCCAGTCTCCGCATCTACAGCCAGCGCGAACGCGGCGCAGGCGCTGCGTTCGCCTTTTTTGCCGATAGGGGTGCCGGTGAGAATGTGGTCGAGTTCCATTACTCCCCGCACGGCATAGTCCTGGCTGCGCAACGGACGCAGCGTCTCTTCCTCCAGTCGAACCGGCATGACAGGCGACTCGGCGGGAAGGACCGCTTTAACCAGATCAACCTGGTATCGCGGCTCGGCCCCCTCCATGCGCGTGACCATCGGGTAGGTATCGGTCAAATCCCAGAACTTCGCGCTCTTCTGGCTGGCAACCGCCGTGCAGATCACGATCACAGCGCGGATGCACTCGGCCAGCGTCCTGGCCTCCTCCTCGGTGACAAACCACGGATGAAAGCCGGGCCGGATGGTGCGGAAGATGGGCGATGCCAGACCTCTGCCCTGCGGATGGCCCAGTGCGGCGAGTAACTCCCGGTCTTGCCGTTCCAACTCCGCCTTGGGCACAAACTCCACGGAGACGCTGTGCTGCGTGGCAAAGAACTCACCCGCATCGGTGACTTCTTCGGCCTGCAGCCTGCGAAACAGGCGTAGGCTTCCCGTCCCGATATAGGCGTGCATGGAATAGACCTCGCCGAGCATGCCCATGACCGAGCAGTAACAAAGCTCGCCGCTGACGCTGTCGCGGACCAGTATCAGTTGGCTCTCGTCAAGCAGCCTCCAGGGTTGCAGCCCATAGAGGTTGGAGGCCAACTCATACAGCCGTTTCATGGCTGGTAATGACGGAGGATTTTCATCCGCAAGCTCTTTGACAAAGTATCGATCGGGAAGAGCCGTGGGGGGAGCAGCACGTTTCCTGGGCATGATGGGGGTCAACGCTCCTGTGCGGGAAGACGCCGTTATTCTTTCGCTTTTAGCTTGCTGTCGTTTTCGCGGATGAACGTCTCGATCTCTGGAGCGCTGGCAAGAATGCGTAGCCATTGTTCCTTATAGAGGGTGACGGGAAAACGCCCCATTCCGTAAAGAGAGACGGCACCCTTCTCGCTGACCTTGAGGCTCAATCCACCAGCGCCCTTGTTCTTGAGCCTTGCGTTCTCAGCCCGCAGCCGTTCCAACTCTGCTTGCAGTTCCGAATCGCTCATCCTGTCCCTTCCAATCAGTCTTTCGCTTCAACCGCTTCGTTGCCCACTGGCCGCGAAGAGATCGAAGGTTCCGTTACGTTCGCTAAGAGCGTCTCAATCCGCTCGACTTCAAGCCGTCGCAGTTTAGCCGTACTGATCCACTGCTCCATCTGGTCGCTATCAGCGGAGAACCCCGGGCACACTTCCATCCACCTGCGCTCGTTCTCAATGACCGCACGGAGCGCAGACCCAAGCGCTTCGGTGCTTTGACCCCTTGGTGGATTCATTCAAAAACAGTCTACAGTACCATCCCCGAATTGATCCGCGAAGGCCGGCAGGCTGAGGTTTACTGAGGCTCCAAGGTACCCGGTTCCATCCCAATTCGATCATTGACAGCGTTTGCGGAATCGCTGCTTGCAGCCCAGGCAGCGCTCCGTGGTCTGTACAGAAACGTGTCCTACAAAAACTGAATCTGCTCCAACTCCCCGCCAGCCAGATGGCACAGGCGGGCGCAAGTACGCCTCAGGTGTGGGACGCGAGAGTCGGAATCTCACAGCTCTTTGCCGTTTGCTTCACAACGCCCCAAATGACCTTGGGGCTCAACAGGCTGCGGCTGAGATGTCGCTTCACCTATCCGGACTATCGGACGGCTGATGCGATCAGCATACATTCCGCGCTGTGGAGTGGGGTGCGCCGAACGATCAATTCGGCCGGATCGTAATGTTCGCCGAAACAAAAGAACTTCATTCCTGAATTTTCGCAGCAATGTTTCTCAAGTCAGGCAAGATCCGTCCGAGATTTACAGAGGCGGCGTCTCGTTCGCCCAAGGCAAAATACACATCTCGATAGAGCTGATACATCTGTTCATAAATCGCAACGATTTTAGGTTGCGGCTTATACGTTTTGTGCGGCAGGCAAAGCGCCTGTTGCGCCGCTTCGATCGAGGGGTAAGCTCCCGCAGCCATAAACGCCATGATGCCAGACCCAAGACTTGTAGGCACGCCATCCGGCACCAGCACCGGCTTACCAAGAACGTCGGCGTATACCTGGTTCAGCACAGTATTGTTCTGCGGGACCCCGCCGGCGTTGATGACGCGGTTGATGCGAACGCCATGTTCGGCCATGCGGTCGAGAATGATGCGCGTGTGCATGGCGGTACCCTCGATGGCGGCAAACAATTCATCCTGCGCGGTGTGCAGCAAATTCCATCCCAATGTGACTCCACCCAGTTCCGCATTCACCAGCACGGTCCGGTCCCCATTGTCCCAACTCAGCCGCAGCAGACCCGTCTGTCCGCCACGATATTTTTCCAGGCCCTTCGATAACTCCTTCACGCTAGTTCCCGCGCGCCGGGCAATCGCGTCGAAAATGTCGCCGGTCGCGGAGAGTCCGGCTTCAAGTCCGGTAAACGCGGGATGAACGCTGCCCGGAACGATTCCGCAGACTCCGGGAACTAAAGTGGTCTCGCGAGAAATTGCAATGATGCAGGTGGAGGTGCCAATCACGTTGACAACGTCGCCCTCGCGAATCCCCGCGCCCACGGCGTCCCAATGCGCGTCGAACGCTCCGACAGGAATGGGGATGCCGGCTTTCAATCCCAATTGTTCTGCCCATTCCGGACTGAGGTGACCCGCGAGATGGTCTGAGGTTTTTACTGGACTCTGCAACTTCTCGCGAACCCCGTCGAGTAGCGGATCCACAGTCGATAAAAATTCTTGTGGCGGAAACCCGTCCCATCGCGCATTCCACATCCACTTGTGACCCAATGCGCAAACGCTGCGCACCACCTGCGAAGGATCCGTCACACCGGCCAACGTGGCCGCGACCATATCGCAGTGCTCGAAGGCGCTGGCAAACTGCGCTCGCTTTTCAGGATTGTGCCGCAGCCAATGCAGCACCTTGGCGAATCCCCATTCGTGCGAGTACACGCCGCCGCACCACTCGATGGCCTCCAGGTGTTGCTGATGTGCCAGCGCCGTGATCTCCTGCGCTTCCGACTTGGCGCGATGATCGCACCACAGGTAATACTCGCCCAGCGGTTGCATCCGGGCGTCCACTGGAACCACGCTGGAGCCGGTTGTATCGAGCGCGATCGCAGCAACAGATTCGCCGGAAACGCCAGCCGCCGCCAATGCCTGATGGCAAGCGCGAATCAGCGACTGCATCTGGTCCGCGTGGGATTGGGTCGCGTACTCTGGATCTTCGCGCTTGCGATGCAGCGGATACTCGACCGAGGCCGTCGCCAGACGCGCAGGCTTACCCTCTTTCGGCTCGCTGTCGAAGATCGACACGCGCACACTCAGCGTTCCAAAATCTACACCTGCAACAATCGCCATGCATCCTCTTCTTCCAGTTGGAGGAAATTTATACTTCAGTCGAGATAGCCGCTCGCAGATTCCGCAAAAGTGCGCCCATCTCTAAGTTCTCACTTTCGCCGCGGTGCTTACCGTTGCTGCCCGGGAAAAAACTTCACGCAGTAGACTAGGCCCAATATCAGAATCATTCCACCCCACCACACCGCCGCATGCAGATTCGCCAACACCACCACACTTCTCTCATGTGTCACCCACGCATACACACCGTGGCCGCCGATCAGTGCGCCATAGATGGTCAACAACACGCCTACAAAAAACCAGATCGGAATATTTGCCGGCACCCCAAGACTACGCATTGCAATTCCTCCCATCCCGCCGTTCCCCCTACCAGAACAATATGTTCAGCCCCGCGAACAAAATAACAACCACGACAGCCCAGAACCATTGGTTGCGATAGAACGGCACCGGCTCCTGAAATGGCAGTTTGGTGACTCCATAAACCAACCCATCCAATTCCGCTACTGGTTTAGGCTGCGTAAACATGCTCACAACTACCGTGACCGCAATCGAAATCAAAAAGCTCCACAGCGCGCGATAGAGATTTTCCGCCATGCTCTTGGCGTCCGGCGAAAGCGCCACCATGGATAATCCTGACGGATCCATCCGCACCCATGCAAACAGGCTGACGGAACTCAATATACCCAGCAGCAGTCCGCAGAAACCGCCCGCCGATGTAGCCCGTTTCCAGAACATGCCAAGCAGGATCGCCCCCAGCAAGGGCGCAATAAAAAAACTGAACAGTGCCTGTACATAATCCATGATGCCCGCCGCGTGCATCACTAGGTACGCTGCACCGATCGACACCACGACACCCAGCACCGTAGCCCACCGGCCAATGGCGACATAATGGCTGTCCGGCGCGCGCTTGCGGATCAGCGGCTGATAGATATCGTAGGTCCATACCGTGGCAAAGGCGCTCACGTTACCGGCCATGCCGCTCATAAAGCCGGCCATCAGCGCCGTGATTCCCAACCCCAGCAGCCCCGGCCCCAGGTAGCGAACCATCATCAGCGGCAGCACTTCATTAAAGCTATGCGGGTGCAAGGCGCTGACGTGGTTTTCGCCGACCAGGTGCAACAATGTGCCGTCTGGATTTTGCAATACGACTAACCCCAGCAGTCCGGGCAGGATCACGATGAACGGTACCGCCATTTTGAAGAAGGAGCCGATGATGGGCGCCATCTGGGCCGCGCGCAAGTTCCTCGCCGCCAATACCCGCTGCACCACCAGAAAATCCGTGGTCCAATAGCCGAAGGAAATCACAAACCCTAGCCCGAAGACGATGCCCGTCCAGTGCACCCCCATCGGATTCGCGTTGAAATGCGCGGTATCGCGCCACAGATGTACGTAGTCCTGGCCGCGATAATTGCTGGCGATCCTGGCCACCATCTTGTGCCAGCCACCAGCCTCCACCAGCCCCAGGATGGGAACCAGCAGCGCCCCCGCCCAGATCAATACAAATTGCAGCACCTCGTTGTAGATGGCCGAACGCAGGCCTCCCAAGCCCACATATACGGCCACCGCCAGCGATGACATCAAAATGCTGAAGGTAATATCCCAGCCCAGCACCACCTTCATCACTACAGCCATTGAGAACATGTTGACGCCGCTCATCAAGATCATTTCAAGGGCAAAGGAGAAGGCGGCCAGGATGCGGCTCGATTCGCCGAAGCGCAACTTCAAATAACCCGGCACCGAGTGCGTCTTGGAGACATAGTAGAAGGGCATCATCACCAGGCCGAGAAACAGCATGGCCGGGATGGCGCCGATCCAGTACCAATGTGTGGCCAGGATGCCGTACTGATAGGCAGAGCCGGCCCAGCCCATCAACTCCAGCGATCCCATATTGGCGCTGACAAAACTCAGCCCTGCGATCCAGGCCGTCATCTCTCGCCCAGCCAGAAAAAACTGCTCACTGGTATTGCTGCCTTGCCGCAGATAGAAGCCAATAAAAAGCACCATCGCGAAATAGATCGCGATGACCGCGACGTCCAGCGGCGTCAGGTGCGCCAGTTGCCTACGCAGCGGCGGGGGCGCCAAAACAGCGACCAGAGACAGTTTGGATGCGATGCCTGAGCTCAGCGGCAATATCATGCGGCGCTATGCCTCGCGCTCACGGTCATTCTCGATCGTTTGCCCGTAGGTGGCGTTGGCTCCGTGCTTGCGCGTGTGGTGTCTATCCAGTAGATGTTGCGGAATCCCTGTCGTTGGGCCGGCGAGCATTTCCGTGTGCAGCGCCAGCCGCGCCGCATATTCCAACGCGACGGCATGGTGGACTGCGTCGTCGAGGGTTTTCCCCCAGCAGAAGGGCGCATGGCCGGCCACCAGGACTCCCGGAATCGACATTGGGTCGAGGCCTTGAAAACATCGCACGATCACGTCGCCAGTGTTGCGCACATAGTCTTCCCCAACTTCATCCGCACGCAACATTTCCGTCACTGGAACCGGACCATGAAAATAATCTGCGTGGGTTGTGCCGTAACAAGGGATCGGCTTCCTCGCCTGCGCCCAGGCCGTTGCGTACTCAGAATGCGTATGCACCACGCCGCCAATCTGCTGAAACTCGCGATAGAGAATCAGGTGTGTGGCAAGGTCGGACGAAGGCTTCAACCTGCCATCTACAATGTTCCCCTCAAGATCGGTCACCACCATAGCCTCTGGAGTCAAGGCATCGTATGCGACACCGCTGGGCTTGATGACCACCAGCCCCTCATCTCGCGCGATCCCGCTCACATTGCCAAACGTCGACACCACCAAACCCTGCCGAACAATCTCCTGGTTCGCGCGAAGCACCTCGGCTCTGAGTTGCTGCAACAACATTCGACACCCCACTGACCGCGAGAACTCATCTTGTAATCCCGCCGCTTCTCGAAGTAGTTTACTTCCGGTGGATCAGTAAACATAAACATTTACCTTAACGCCAAACGTCTTCTTGTTCGGACGAGGCAGCGGCACATCGCAGTGGTTGATATGAGAAGCGAACGGCCCTGTTTACTTCTGCGTTTTCATGAATTCACGCAGCAACGCCTCAATCTCGCGGCAGAGGCGGCCTTACACAGGTCACTGCGGGCAAGACGAAAGCCGCCCGGAGAATGCTTCCGATGGTCCTCGCTGTCTATGCGGCATTAAAGGAAAGATGGGAAACGGCGGGCAAACCGTAAGAGGGTTGGATATTTCCGTCAGGCTCTCGGGAAGGCCATCTGAACAAGGACACGGCAAAGGACCAGCACAAAAAAGCAATTGCACGCGCCAATGCGAATGCAAAGGTAGACGGCGCAAAGGAAATCCAGTTCTTTCAGCCGTACATCCTCAGGCATACAGCCTTAACCCAACTCGTCAATTCGGGCTGTGACGTGTTCACCCTTACGCGAATCGCCGGGCACTCTTCGATCACAAATAGCGCAGCGATATGTCCACCCTCAGGCGGACGCGATTGAACGGGCATTTCTCCACTCGGGACAGGCTGCATTGACTTAACGACCGACGTTATTTCGAGGAAGTTCTGTGGGCAGATCTTTGACCCGTACTCTCGCTCTTGGTTTCTCATCTGAACGTTGCGGAGTTGCAGCATCAACTATTGCAAGGGCGACAAAAACCAGCCATCGCATTTAGGGGCAGCACATATTCCTGAGGTTTCACGCTCGCAAATTGATCGGAGAGCTCCTCTGCGCGCTCGAGGTGAGTTTGTTGCGATTCTGGAACCTCTTCAATCTGCGACAAGCGTGCTTTAACTCGCTCAACAAGATCTGACATTTAAACTGCCTCCTGTGAAGAGCTATGAAGGTGGAACATGCGCCCCATACGATCATTGTAGCCGGACAGCATGTCGTTGTATCCACGTATTGCGTTGCGAAGCGGTTCGTCTGAGGAATAATCGTCAATCTCCAAACGAAGTTCTTTGAGTTTGGCAATATTGAGGGCCCTTCCATGCGAGAACCATTTTTTGTGGTTTGATAGTGCTCCAGCGATTTCTTCTGCTCTTTGGAGCTTTTCGTCGGGCGTTACAGGAGATCCAGGATTGGTAGTGCGGTGGACATTCCAATCCTTGAACTTATATTGAACTAGCCAATTTTTCAGCAAGTCGATAGAGAGGTCTCGAGCTTGCTCGTACAACGCTAATTTTGCTAAATCGAGGCTCTTGAGAAACACAACATCGGCAGGGCTCAGATTTGTCTTCTTGGTGATTTCTTCAACCTTGTCCAAGTACCCGAGTGCAGGGATATAACCGCTTCCGTCCGGAACCATCACTTGCGGATCGATGGGGCCTAAAGACGATGAGTAGTCCATGAAAATACGATCCCCCGACATGCAGAAAATCGTACCAGCGGACATTGCGGCGTCTGGAACTATGAAATTGACGGTTTGATAATGGTTGCGTACTACCGTCACAAACCGATCAGCCGTTTCGGCAGAGCCTCCTGGAGTTCTCAAAATAATCGATAGAGTGTTCTCGGTCCGCTTTGAAGCCGATTTAACGCCCTCTATAAAATTGCGGAACTTTGGAAATAGAACGGATGAATTTGACCGTGGTAGTAAACCACGTCGGATGAAAGCTGTTTTTCGAGCTTTTTCGCCGCAGATCGAATTTGATCGGCGATTGCATTGTCAAAATCAGAAGGAATCATGTTCGTGAGCCATCATACCCCAACCGTCCGCTCGCGCTCCAAGAATCCCCTGACGGCGACCATCTTTGGTACCGCAGCTGGGGATACAACGCGTTCTCGTTCCCTTGCTTAGTTGTTCCAAACCTGATCGGCGGCTCCAGCGTAGGCCTTACTCGATAGGGTAGGCACAAAATTAGGCACAGTCGAAAATGGCTGGTTCTTTGATCGACCCTAAAATAGTTGGTGCGAAAGGGGGGACTTGAACCCCCACGGTTTTACCCGCCAGATCCTAAGTCTGGTGCGTCTGCCAATTCCGCCACTTTCGCATCCTTTGTTTATGCTGGTTTCAGCGATCTTCCTGGCCGCTTCGACTTCCCGGTCAGCGATTTAGTCGCCAGTCTGTCGGACGCTTCGGCACGCCCCAAGGCCTTAACCCGACCAGCCGCTCGATGACGGCAGATTTGTGTTCCAGTGCCAGGTGGGCGTAACGCATCGTCATCTGGATTGTACTGTGACCCCTGAGTTGGGCGACAGTGCGAATATCGACACCGTCCATTGCAAGTCTGGAAGCAAAGGTGTGCCGGTTACAGTACCAAGTGTAGTCGGTCAGGCCAGTTTTGGCGACTCCGCTGGCCCGAACCAGTCGCGCGTGGTGCGGCGGCGGTTCTGAGCATGATTGAGATTGAGGGGCTGGTCGCCTCCTGGCCGGGCGGCGTGGGCAGACCGGCACAGGCACCGGCGCGACCAATGCCGCTGCTGGAAATTTTGCAAGAGGCTCGAAAGAAGAAAGAAAAAGAATTTTAACCGGACACCAGTGATTGCGAATATAAACTCACTCTGATTCTGGACCTGGAGCGGTTCAGGAGTGTGCTCGCATGCAGAGCCGCATTCGTTAATATTCGATGCCGCGCTGCGCCAGAATTCCCTTCTGATAGGCGTGCTTCACTTCGCGCATCTCGGTCACGGTGTCTGCAATTTCAATCAGGCTGGGGTGGGCGTTGCGCCCGGTCAGAATCACATGCACCATCTCCGGTTTCTGCTGCAACGCTTCCACCACGCGCGCCGGATCCAGCATGTTGTAGCCGATGGCATAGTTGATTTCGTCGAGGATGACCATATCCCAATCGCCGGAAAAGATGGCCTGACGAGCCTCTTCCCACGCGGCTTCCACCATGCGAATATCTTCCGGATCGGTTTCCGCGCCGCCAATTTTCACGAAGCCGCGGCCCATCTGCTTCATCACCCAGTTGCCGCCAAAGGCCTGGACAGCATCGAGCTCGCCATAGTGCCAGGAGCCTTTCAGGAATTGCAGCATCAACACCCGCATGCCATTGCCAACGGCGCGCAACCCTGTGCCCATCGCAGCCGTTGTCTTCCCTTTTCCGGGGCCGGTGTTGATGAGAATCAGTCCGCGCCTTGCGTCCGTCATATATCAGCCTTTCGCTACTAGCCCTTCGCTACCAGCTACAGGCTAGCGGCTAAAGGCCTCCACGCGTGTCTTAATGTCCTAAGTGGTAAGGATGGCCTTCGACGATGGTGAAGGCGCGATAGATTTGCTCTGCAAGCACGACCGCAGCCAGCTCGTGCGGCAATGTCATTGGGCCCAGCGACAGTACCAGCCAATCGCGACGCGTGGTGGCTTCACTCAGCACTGCTTCTGACCAGCCGTCCGCAGGTCCAACGGCGAAGGTGAAGAGCTGTATGCCGCGATCTCGTTCCCGCTGCAGCCATTCAGCGAAAGTTTCTGACGACCACGTTCGTCCGCGATGATCCAGCAAAATCAGCATGGAGCGGGCGCGACTGCCACGATCCCAGGCGGCAAAAAACTTTTCTTCGGTCGGGTAATGTTCGGTGCGGCAACCACAATGGCGCGCAATGCGCTGGCAATAGGCGGAATACATTTCGTCGGCGGCGGCCTGCTTGCCGGTGGTGCGTCGCCCCAGTGTGACCAGCTGAATTTCCATCCTTCCCATACTTTACTGGACTTTTCTGTCTGGATGGCAGTCGTTGCGCGGAGAATGTGAGAGGAACAGCGGTAGACACGCCGGACAAGAGCAAAACAAGCACGGAAAGTCGGCAGAGCGGCCTACCGGGGGGGAGGGTTTTCTACTGTTTTCCATATTCACCACTCTCTAATCTCATACGCTTGATCCGCTGCGGCGTGGCGGTGGCATGCAACCCGGTGAAACGAATTGGCCCTACCTCTGGCCACTCGATTGCATAAGCAACAGCTGCGTCGCTGATTTATCAATAACTCGATCCGATTTCTAGTTCTGCTTCAGTCCAGAAGCGTACTTAAGGGGGGAACTAAGGCGAGTGATCTACATCACAGCCAGCCGCGAAGTTTATCCAGTACCTTAGGCGACTATAAATTCTACGTTTTAGGTGCATCGGGAAATAAAACTTTGAAATGACGGGAACGGGCACCCCAGGCGTCACAGTGTTTCACGACGTACCGAAGATAGGCGCGAGACCGGTTGCCGGCTCGTGAACTAAACAAAGCAAGAGGGGGGAATTCAATGCAATTTCGACAAAACGGCTGGATCCGCACCACGGTCACCTTCGCAATGCTGCTGGGCGGGGCGATGGTACTTCAAATTTCGCAACCAATGGCATTCGCGCAGACGCTGATCTCAGGCAACATCGTTGGTACAGTCACGGACCCGACGGGCGCGGTCGTACCGGGCGCGGCAGTAACGGTCAAAAATCTTGCGACCGCAAGCACGTGGAAAGCAACGGCGAACACCGCGGGCCAATATCGCGTTTCCCTGCTGGGCCCTGGTAGCTATCAGGTCACTGTAGAGGCTCCTGGGTTTAAGTCGACCGGGATGAAGATCGATGTGAGCGCCGGCTCCAGTAGCGAGGCGGACATCAAGATGACCCTTGGCAACGCCAGCCAAACGGTCGAGGTCTCGGCCAGCGCGGTGCCCCTCCTGCACACCGACGACGCCCAGTTGTCGACGGTCTTCACCATGCAACAGGTGCAGACACTGCCAAACCCTGGAAACGACCTGACCTTCATCGCCCAGACCTCGCCCGGCGCGGTCATGAACACACAAAGCGGCTATGGCAACTTTGACGTCTTTGGTCTGCCGGCGACCTCCAACACGGCCACGGTCAATGGCGGCTATGAGAACGACCCGTTCCTGAACCTGATCAACTCCGGTGCCACCAACCTGCTGCTGGGCAACAATGACATTGCCACCGTCACCGTGATCGGCAATGCCTACAATGCATCGTTTGGCGGCCTGGGCGGCGCGCAGCTCAATGAGATAACCCGCTCCGGATCCAACAGCTTTCACGGCAATGCCGAGTATTGGTGGAACGGACGCATCATGAATGCCAACGACTTCTTCAACAATCAAACCCAGACGCCCCGGCCATTCGACAACGTGAACCAGTGGGCGGCGGCCATCGGCGGACCTGTTTACAGGAACAAGACCTTTTTCTTCTTCAACACAGAAGGACTGCGCCTTTTCCTGCCATCGCGCGCGACCGTTTACGCGCCGGATGCCAGCTACATAAGTAATACGCTCGCCAACCTGGCCGCAAACGGACTGTCGTCTGAGATCCCGGCCTATAACAATATATTTTCTTATTACACCAGTTCCCCCGCCTACGCGACCGCGCCCGTTTCCACGTCCGACACGGCGGCAGTGGGCCCACCAGTTTTAAATCCAAGCG
>JAJZDO010000627.1 GCA_021805955.1 Acidobacteriota bacterium | reverse complement strand
ACTGGGCGGAGATGTGCAAGCATGTTGCGGCCGTGCTGTACGGCGTGGGCAACCGGCTGGATCATCAGCCGGAACTGCTGTTCCAACTGCGCCAGGTGAACCATCTGGAATTGATTACCGCTGCCGCCGATTCCGCCGCTCTGGTGAAAAAGTCCGCCAGCAAAAAGAAGACTATTGCCAGGGAAGACCTGGCGCAGGTGTTCGGCATCGAATTGGATGCGCCAGCGCCGTCCAAGGGGCCTTTGCGCAAAGCGCGGATTGCGCAGCCGGCTGCCCGGCCGCAACGCAAGCAGGCCAAAACGAAGGCCAAGACAGGGCCTGCGAAACGGGCAGCGCGGCAAGGAAAAGCCGCTTCCAAGAAGCGTTGAGCCATGGCACGCGATTCTCAAGAGGTGGTGGTGTATTCGGTCCTGCGGGATTCTCAGTGCTCCCAATGCCAGCAGGAATTGCCCGGGAGAAGCCTGCTGACCATGCATGAAGGCCAGTCCCTATGTTTGCATTGCGCCGACATGGAACACCTGACATTTCTCCCAGCGGGAAATACTGCTTTGACGCGCCGGGCCAGAATGCACAGCAAATTGTGGGCGGTGGCGGTCCGCTTCAGCCGGGCGCGCAAGCGGTATGAACGGCAAGGGCTGTTGGTGGAAGAGGAGGCCCTGACGCTGGCCCAGGAAAAATGTCTCGCCGATGAAAATCTGCGGCAGGGCCGCCGTATCCAGGCCGCTGAACACCGCAAAGAGGAAGACCGGACGCTGGCCGAAACCATGCGGTCCAAAATTCTGGAGATGTTTCCCGCCTGTCCGAGGGCGGACGCGGAGACCATTGCGCGTCATACCAGCGTGCGTGGCAGCGGAAGGGTCGGGCGGAGTAAAAGCGGCAGAAATCTGGAAGAGGAAGCACTGCGGCTTGCCGTGATCGCCCATATTCGGCATCGCCACACGCGGTACGACGATCTGCTGCTGCAAGGCGAAGACCGGGCCCAGTCGAGGCGGGCGGTGCGAGACGAAATCAGGAACATCATGGAACAGTGGATGGGGAAGTCGGCGATCATCCAGTAATGGGTCTAGTAATAATAACTTGAACAAATTGCGGCAATCGTGCATTCTTTATGCATGACTGATAGCGGGGTCGTCGAGGGCAAATATCGGGCGCTTGCCGGTCGTTTTGACGCAGCGACATTACGTCTTTGGGCAGCGGTTGAGGCGCGGGCCTTGGGCCGTGGCGGCGTAAGCGCGGTAGCCAAGGCTGTAGGCATCTCTCGTACCACCATCTATGCAGGCTTGGAGGAGTTGCAATCAGCGTCCATCGCGGCATCGGAGGAGTCCTCTCCGACAGGCGGCGTGGCCGCGCGACGGGTTCGCGCCCAGGGCGGCGGGCGCAAGCGATTGACGGAGAAGGATGCGACGCTTCTCGGCGACCTCGATGCTCTGGTCGAACCGACGTCGCGCGGAGACCCGCAATCGCCGCTGCGCTGGACCTGTAAAAGCACGCCGCAGCTGGCCATGGAGTTGGCCGAACAAGGTCACCGAGTGAGTCAGCGAAGCGTCTGCAATCTTCTCGCAAAACTCGATTACAGCTTGCAGTCGGCGCGCAAGACGCGCGAAGGCGGGCTGCATCCCGACAGGGATGCTCAATTCCACCATATCGCCGCCATGGCCGCGCAATATCAAACGACAGGCGATCCGGTAATTTCCGTCGATACCAAAAAGAAGGAGTTAGTCGGCGACTTCAAGAATGGCGGGCAGGCGTGGCGTCCAAAGGGAAATCCAGAATCGGTGCGCGTCTACGATTTCACCGACCCGAAACTGGGTAAGGTAGCGCCCTACGGGGGTTACGATGTTGCCGCCAATCAAGGCTGGGTCAGTGTCGGAGTCGACCATGACACCGCCGAATTCGCTGTGGAAAGCATTCGCCGCTGGTGGCGGGAAATGGGGAATCCCCTTTATCCACGGGCACGCCGCTTGCTGATTACCGCCGCCTGCAGGGGCAGCAACGGATACCGCGTTCGCCTGTGGCATATTCAATTGCAAAAACTGGCCGATGATCTGAACCTGACCATCCAGGTCTCCCATTTCCCGCCGGGAACCAGCAAGTGGAACAAGATTGAACATCGGATGTTTTGCCATATCACGAACAACTGGAGGGGACGTCCCTGGGTGAGTCGTGAGGTGGTGGTCAATCTGATTGGCAGCACGACCACCGGTTCTGGGCTTCGCATCCGGTCGCAACTGGACGAAAACCCCTACGAGGCGGGCATCAAGGTGTCCGACGATGAGTGGGCAAAACTGGCAATCGAGCGCGACCAATTTCACGGAGAGTGGAACTATCGTTTCTGCCCACGCGTGGAGTCGTCCGACACCTAAATGTTCATATTATTCTTGCTGGGATACTGAGTACTACAGATGCAGTTCACGGATTCCACCTGATTTCCATCGCTACCCACTCGCTCACTGCTCTCTAAAAATCAATGGTTTACAGCGCAGCTACCCCAAACAATTCGCTATCTGCAACTGTAGAATTAAATGTGTGTGTACCAAGAGAGAGGGGAGTGTGAGACGTTGTGCAGATAACGGCGTTCTCGCGTAAACTCGGTGAAGTGATTCATTCGCGGCTCCAGGCGTGTATGCCTTTTCGGGAGATGGTGCGCGTAAACTGTTCATTGCGCTGGAGAGATGGCCGAGTGGCTGAAGGCGCACGCTTGGAAAGCGTGTTTACCGCAAGGTAACGTGGGTTCGAATCCCACTCTCTCCGCCATAAGCCTATCCAGCCACGTCCGACAAAGTCCAATCTCGCACCCAAAATCAGCGATTTGCAAGAAAACAGCATCCAAGGCGGTGCAGTTCTGTCTAACTGCATCCGGGCCTGAGTTGTGGTAAGGTTCTGTGGTAGAGCAGCCCTACCACAACCGGCGGCTCCAAACTCTACCACGGTCTACCACAACTATGCCGACAAAACTCTTGAATGACGTGAAGCTGAGAAAAGCCAAATGCCCTAAAGACCAGTCCATCTTGAAACTCTCCGACGGCGGCGGCTTGTACCTTTGGATTTTCGCTAACGGCAAGAAGCATTGGCGGTTTCGATGGCAGGTGGACGGCAAGGAACAATCGCTAGCGCTCGGCGAGTATCCGCATGTCAGTCTGACGCTAGCCCGCTCACGCCGCGATGCTCTGCAAGAGAAGCGTGCGGCTGGTGTAGATCCATCGGAGTCACGCAAGGCGGAGCAGCAAGCCAAGATCGCAGCAGCAGCCAACTCCTTTGAGGCGGTCGCGAAGGAATGGTACGGCAAGCATGTCCACCAGTGGAGCGCGTCCCACACGCGCGATGTGGTGCGCCGTCTGGAAGCGAACATCTTCCCTGCTCTGGGCAAGCGGCCCATTGCCGAGATGGAAGCGCCATTCCAAACGTGGTAGAAAACAGTGGTAGATTCAACAGTGAGAAATTCTAGACTGCTGATTTTGAAAGAGTAACGCCCTGAGTTCGACTGACACTCTCCCGCCAGACCTATATCCGGCCTCTTCCAAAAACGTCCAATCCTCTACAGAAAATCAATCACTTAGCCGGAATTAGCGTCCAGCTTGGTGCAATACTGTCTCACCACATCCCGCACTGAGAGGTGGTAGGATTGTGTGGCTGGAAAATCCCTGCCACCACTGAAACCCAAAACTCTACCACAGGTCTACCACCACATACCGACAAATCCGTTTTCGCTGAG
>JAJZDO010000277.1 GCA_021805955.1 Acidobacteriota bacterium | reverse complement strand
CTACGGAGTCCTCACGAGTGAAGAGCGCTCCATCGCCCATCATGGCGTCGCCTAGCAGACGTTCGTAAGGCGCTTCCTCTCCCGGCTGTTCTTCGGATAAATAGAGTTCTCGCGTCTCCCCGGTAAATTCCTCGCCTGCAAGCTTGACGCGGGCCGCAAGGGCAATGGCCGCAGCGGGGGCAAGCCGAAAGCGCAGATAGTTGGACCGTTCAGCGGCAGACACTGAGTCGGCGAACAGTCTCTGCGGCGGCGGCTTCAATTCCACCAGGATTTCGGTCGCGGTATCGGCGAGATATTTGCCGGAGCGCAGGTACCACGGCACACCGTCCCAGCGCCAGGAATCGATGGAGAGCCGCAAAGCGCAGAACGTTTCGACATCGGAATTCTTGGCCACGCCGATTTCCCGTCGATAGCCGGCATACTGGCCGCGGACCAGGTCATTGGGCTGAAGTGGGCGCATGGCCTTAAAGACCTTCGCTTTCTCGGCCTGTACGGCCCCAAAGTCCCTGCCGGAGGGTGCCTCCATGGCAAGCAGCGCGACGATCTGGAAGAGGTGATTTTGGATTACGTCGCGCAGGCAGCCAGCGGTTTCGTAGAAGGCGCCACGGTCTTCCACGCCAAAATTCTCTGCCAGAGTGATCTGAACGCTGGCGATGTAGTTGCGGTTCCAGATCGGCTCCAGGAACGAATTGGCGAAGCGGAAATAGAGGATGTTCATGATCGCCTCTTTCCCGAGATAGTGATCGATGCGGAAGATCGAATCTTCAGGGAACACGGACTGGGCGATCCGGTTCAGCTCCCGTGCCGAGGCCAAATCGCGTCCAAACGGTTTTTCGACAATGACGCGCCCATGGTCGGCCATGCGTGCAGAGCCCAGCCCCTGGATCACTGTTCCGAAAAGCGCGGGCGGAATGGCCAGATAGTACGCGGGGCGACGGGCGCTGCCGAGGGCCGTTTTGATTGCAGCGAACGTGGCTGGATCGTTGTAATCTCCGCTGACGTACTGGAACAGAGACAGAAGCTTCTGGAGCGCGCGCTTGTTGTCGATCCCACCCCCATGGCGAATGCTGTCCGTCACCCTTTTGTGCAGGCGCGCAAGCGTCCATTTCGGAAAGGCAACGCCGACGACCGGCACGTTCAGGGTGCCTCGTTTCACCATCG
Source organism: Acidobacteriota bacterium (assembly GCA_021805955.1). The sequence continues at coordinate 2,555 of JAJZDO010000277.1, read as the reverse complement.
CGTAGAGTGACGGAAAAATCATCTTGTGGGCGAGATCGCCGGTTACGCCAAAGAGGACCAGCGCGTCGGAACGGGAGTCAGCCATCAGGCAATTCCTTTCGAGATCGATTGAGCAGCGGACGGGATGACATTGAGGTCTACCAAGTTAAGATCGCAAGCCCGGATACGACGCTGTATGTCCTTGATTTCCAATTGGAACAATCCGATCATGCGCATCTCCATGTGGTTTTCCTTTTCTTTTCAATGTTGCCGGGTTGGATGAAAAATTCCGCGTCAATGAACCGCCGCGCGGACAGCATGATCGGAGAACTCGGAATCGACGGACTGGGCCGCATCCGCGGGGCTGCCCAGATAGGCGCGATATTCGCGGTCGATGATCCCGATACTTCGGGCGAGAGCGAGTTTCGCTACGTTGTATTGGTAGAGGTTGTTGACCAGTTCCGCCTCCGCGGAGGCCAGAGAGGACTGTGCCTCGACGACGGGAAGATCGTTGTCGATACCGTTGCGAAAGCGGTCTGTCGCGTCAGCCAGCGAGGTGCGGCTCAAATCGACGTTGCTGCGGGCAACGGTGACCAGTTGCCGCGCGGAAGCCACATCGAGCATATTGTCGCGAATCTCCGCTTCAATCTGCTGACGGAAGTTGGCGAGCTGCGACATCGCGTTTCGAGTAGCTGCATCGGCAACGTCGCGGTCACCGCGGAATTGCGCTTCCCGAAACAGCGGAATGCTCAGCGTCCCCTGGGCCAGAAACGTTCCGTGATAAATGCTCCCGACCGTTCCGGTCACGCCGTAATTCCCTTTGAAACTGAGCGTTGGCAAACGTTCGTCGCGGGCGGCTCGGCTTTGATATTGGGCCGACCGCAGCTCGGCCTGGAGACGCAGATACTCCTGGCGATTGGCATAGGCCATCTGCAGCGCCTGGTCGAGCGGGATCATCCGCAGGTCCGCATAGGGCGTCGTGTCGGTCAATTGGATTTCCTGATCGGCGGCGAGTCCAATTTGTCGGTTCAACGTGATCTTTGCTTTTTCAAACGCGTTTTGCTGTGCGATGACCGCTTGCTCCTGTTGCTGGTACTGGACACGCGCGCGCAGTTCGTCCAGCTTGGGCACGACTCCGGCATGATGTTCGAGTGTGGCTTGCCGCAGAATCTCCTTGTTGGTGGCCAGTAGCCCCTGGGCATTGGCCACATTTGCCGCCGCCGCCAAAGCCTGGAGGTAGGAGTCGGCGACCGTCTGGATGACCACGCCTCGGGCTGACTGGTAGCCATAGTCGACGGCGCGGATCTCTTGTTTGGCCGCGTGGTACAGTTCCAGCGAATGCAAATCGAAAAGAGTCTGATCCAGATTGGCCTGGGCAACAACCACGTTCACCGTAACCACCGCAGGGATGTTGTTCAATGCGGAAGGAAGAATGATTCCCGGTGGGAAACTATCGATAAGTTTGGAGTTGAAACCCTCCGTCGCCAGATTGATCTGAAGCCTGCTCCGTTTCGCTTCCCAGGTGACAGTCGGCGAGAGGTAGTTGATGATTTCCAGGCGTTCCCCGGAGGCAATGTCCTGATTCTGCATGGCCAGAACAGTCTGCAGATTGAATCGCAAACCACGACGGATGGCGTCATCGAGCGACAGAGGCAGAACATCTGGCATCGCCGGCCCCCCAGTCACGCTGCCGTACACGGTGTCGGGCGCAACAGTGGGGCTGGTATAGACTTGTGCGACGGCCGCCGCCGACAGCATCAGAGCTACTATCAACGCGCCCGGCAATTTTTTTAGTTGACGGATCTTCATCGGTATCAAGCTATTAGATTCGGCGGAGACTCATTCGTTGCCAAAGCTGAAAAAACGCGACGGACGAAATGCCTGCCACAATTCCACTCTACCTATAGACTATCGAGTTTTGCCGCGAGCCGGTATCTTCCGTGGAGTGGAAGAGCCGTGCAGGCGCCGGTCGCCTTCGAAACATAATTTCCTTGCCAAGCTACCGACCCGCATGTTAACTACATAGTTACTGCTGATTTCCAAAACACAAGCTCGTGGCGCGCGCATTTGAAGAGAAGGTCTTCCGCTCAAAACGGGACATACGAGGCCATTATGGAAGCATTGAATATCGGCACTACAATTCGCGGCGTGCGTTTGCAGAAAGGCATGTCGCAAGGGGACATTGAAAAAAGGACAGGCCTGTTGCGCTGCTATTTATCGCGCGTGGAGAACGGACACACGGTGCCATCGCTGGACACATTGCACAAAATTGCCAGTGCGCTGGACGTCCCGATGGCGCATTTCTTCGCCGAAAATGCGCTGAGTTATGAGATGCCGACGCAGCGATTCAGCGAGGATGAATTGCGCTTTTTAACGCAGATCCGGCGCTACGCCGCCAATCTGAATGAAAGCGATCGAAGATTGCTACTGGCGATGGTAAAGAAGTTTGCCGGGGCCGATAAGAACTAGCGCGGTCGTTTGCCGCAACGGTCGAATGACCTGAAGACCCGCTCGTACTGCGGGACTCACGCATGTCTAGACCTTCCAGAAGCGAAAAACCCCATAGCCGAACAAGA
>JAJZDO010000304.1 GCA_021805955.1 Acidobacteriota bacterium | reverse complement strand
CGAGGTGATCCGCTACTACCCGGAATACCCGGAAGGCTCTCGCCGTTGGGACGACCGCGTTTTTCATCCCGACAGGACGGGGGAGGGGTTTCAGCCGTTGTCGGCATTCTGGAAGGCGCCGCCCGCATTTGTCGAGCGAATTTTTTCCGTCTTCCGACTAGCCGAAAACGCGACGGTGCAGTGGGCGGCGAAACGCGTCTATGCAAACGAAGTGGACTTGCATATGCTTGCGGACGGCCCGTCTGAGGCGATTTCGTGAGTCGAGAGTCCGTGCGGGTCGCTTTTTTCCCCGATGCATTTCATGAAGTTGACGGGGTCGCAATGGTGGCCCGTAATTTTGTAGCGTTCGCGCAGCAACGGGGTATTCCCTTGCTGATCGTCCATGCGGGGCCGCGCAATGAGGTCAACCGTGAAGGCTCGGTGACCCGGGTGCAGCTTTGCCGCGGACCGATCAAATTTCCGCTGGACCGAAACCACGAATTCGATCTTTTTTTTTTAAGGCACTATCGAGAGGTGGCTGCCCTGCTGCGCGAATTCAGGCCGGACGTGGTACAAATCACCGGCCCCAGCGACGTTGGCATTCTTGGCGCATTGTATGCGCACAATACGAAAACTCCGCTGGCAGCTTTTTGGCAGACCAATCTCCCGCAATACGCAGGACTGCGCGCGGCCAAAGCGCTGTCGTTTTTGCCGAAGAATCTGGCAGAACCGTTCTCGCGTGCAGCGCAGAATTTTAGCCGCGTCGCCACCACCCGCTTCTACAAGATTCCGCGGTTTCTGTTTGCGCCCAACCCTGAAATCATGGAGGAACTGACAAAGGCGACCGGCAAGCCCTGTTTTCCAATGGGTCATGGGGTCGATACGGCCAGGTTCGATCCGAAATTCCGCGACCGCCAGAGCGGTCCTTTCACGATTGGCTACGTGGGCCGTCTGACGCCGGAAAAAAATGTCCGTTGGCTGTCGCGGATGGAGCGTGCGCTGCATCATAAAGAGTGTCGCGATTTTCGGCTTCTCATCGTAGGCCAGGGCGCGGAGGAGAGTTGGTTGCGCCAAAACCTGCAGCGTGCAGAATTTCGCGGCGTGCTTACCGGCGACGAGCTGTCGCGCGCATATGCCAACATGGATGTACTGGCATTTCCATCCGAGACAGAGACCTTTGGCCTGGTCGTTCTCGAAGCCCTTTCGTCTGGAGTTCCGGCTGTTGTCACTGGGGCCGGCGGTCCAGGGTACACGGTGCAGCACGGAAAGACAGGATACGTCGCTGGAAACTTCGAGGAATTCACGACCTATGTTGCCGCGCTGATGACTGATCCCGATAGGTTGTCTGCGATGAGGAAATCCGCGCGCGAGTATGCGAAGTCGAGTTCCTGGGAGAAGGCATTTCAAGACATCTATCAAACGTATTGTTCCCAACTATCTGTGCCTGTGGCTGCGGCACTTGCGAACGACAAGAACCGGAGCATGCATGAATCTGTCGGTACCAGCACAACCGTATAAGATCGTCGAAATTTTCCGGTATTCTTTGCTTGCGGCGCTCCTTCTATCGCTGAATGTTTATCCTTTCCGAGAAATGTTTGCGGCAACGGCCCCGGTGAAATCGAGCGTGCCTCCGATGACGCTTTCTCAGGTGGTTGACACCTTGGTTGCGAGGAATGTGGAGCGAGCGAGAGACTTGGAAAGCTATCGGGGGCAGCGCACTTACACGCTGGTTTACCACGGGTTTCCGGGCGACTTGCGTGCCACGATGGCCGTGGATGTGAATTATGAAGCGCCCGACACCAAGGAATTCAAGGTGACATCTGAGAGCGGCCCGAGATTTCTGGTGGATCGGGTGCTGAAGCGGCTGGTGAAGACTGAAACGGATGCGCAGCGGGACGCAACCCGAAAAGCGGTCGACCTGAATGAGAAAAATTACAATTTTAGCGACCTGGAGTATGAGTCGGCGGCAGACGGTTGCTCTTACGTTGTGACGGTTGAGCCGAGAAAGCCGAACAAATATCTGTATCGCGGAAAAATCTGGATCAACGATCGCGACTTTGCGGTATGTCGCATTCAAGCGCAGCCGGCGAAAAATCCGTCTTTCTGGATCACGAGTACCAGCATTGCTCAGACTTATGAAAAGGTCGGCGAGTTCTGGCTGCCGCAGAAGAACAAGAGCGTTTCCAATATTCGACTGGGAGGCCGCGCCACGCTGACGATTCAGTATCAGGACTACAAGTTGCTGGCGCAACATGCGGTCCCCACCCATGCTTTGTTGTCCTCCGCTACGGCGGGCAGATAGTCCCGTCTGATTGCCGTAGGACCTTGCAGGGATGTCGATTTTTTGCTCGTCTGAAATTCCTCTCGTTTAGGACATACTCCTCTTCCAGTCTCAAGTACTGCATGCACTGGGGAAGCAAGCAGTGGCACAGGCAAAGATTCAAGAAGCCGACAGCTTGAACTGATCGCCGGTTTGCTCGACTCTCCGCCGGAAAACACCTCTTGCGAGATTCGACTGAGGACCCGAAGTTGAACTTTGTGCGAGACATTGAGAACCTGCCCCTCACCACGCATGTCTATGAACTGAAAGCGATCGAACGTGTATGTCCGTGCTGCGGCGTCGAGCGCAACGAGATCGGCGCGGACGAAAGCTGGCTGGTGGAGTAACTACCCGGCTACTTCGAGCGCATCCATCATGTGCGCAAGAAATATGCCTGTCCGGGCGGCGAGAGCAGCGGCAATAACCCGCGGATGAAAACGGCGGCCAAGCCGGAGACGGCGATCGACAAGGGCATGGCCAGGCCGGGGCTGCCAGCTTACATCGTAATGAGCAAGTTCGCTGATTACCTGCCTTTATACAGGATGGAAGACATTTTTCAACGGCAGGGCTTTGAGATCTCGCGGGCGACGCAGTCGGTCTGGTGCGGCGATGCTGGCCAGCCTGACCAGTACCTGTCGCTGCCACGATGTGGACCCGCAACGGTATCTCACGCAGTTGCTGCCCAACTTGCCCACAACGCGAATGAACGAACTCTCGGCTTGGCTCCTCGATCGGTGGAAGCTGCTTCAGCACGCAAGGCTGCCCAGCCTGCAAAACCACACCTCACCGACTTCGTAGAACCTGTGGTTCGCGTAGCGCTCACCAAACTACTGAAAACACGGTATTCTAGATAGAGACCTTCCGTTCCATCCGACCGCGCGGAAAACTGTCCCAATAGCCCGCCGGATAGGCTTTAGGCTCACCCTCTACAGAACGGTTCGCGACAAAAAAACATGGCAGACGAGCAAAACCCCCAACTTCCTCTTGGCAATAATGGCAGCGACGGCTCAAGCAGCAGCGGAACGCCTCTGGGCGGTCCAACGGGTCCAGGTGCGGCGAACATGATCTTCATCAACATTGAAGATGAGATGCGCCGCTCGTATCTTGACTACTCCATGTCGGTGATTATCGGGCGCGCGTTACCGGATGTGCGCGACGGTCTGAAACCCGTACACCGGCGCGTTCTTTACACCATGCAAGAGATGGGCCTGCAGCACAACAAGAAATACACCAAGTGCGCCAAGGTCGTCGGTCAGGCCATGGGCCTCTACCATCCCCATGGCGATGCTTCTATTTACGACACCATGGTCCGGCTGGCCCAGCCCTTCACCATGCGCTACACCATGGTCGACGGTCAGGGGAACTTCGGCTCCGTCGATGGCGACCCGCCCGCCGCCATGCGGTATACGGAAGCTCGGTTG
>JAJZDO010000891.1 GCA_021805955.1 Acidobacteriota bacterium | reverse complement strand
GGGCGTCACATACAGGGTCCTGCCCGCGGCATCCCACTGCAAACCGAACATGCCCCGAAGGAGCGGACAGACCACCATCGCTGAAGACCAGAGTTGATGCGAGGTGGAACGGCCCAGTGTCTGATAAAATGCACCCGACAGCAGTTCGGTCACCGCTCCAATGTCCTGCGCGAACGTCAGATTTGCATTCTGCATCAGGTGTGCGTATCCAGAAAGATTGCGTCCCATGCGATATTCCGCGACCGATGTCCAGCCAGTGAACAGCGGCCATACCGAGCCCTGATGGTAGCTGATCGGATCGTAAAATGCGGCGTCCTCGCTCAGGTCTCGGGTCCCCCAATCGGTCGAAAATTCCTTGGACGCCCATCGCGAAAACATTGCGTCGGGTTTCGGAAGCGAATAATCCCCATCCCACCAGGCGACCGACGGGTAGATCGTAGACGTCTTGTCCAATGAACCGTTCGCGTTGCGGCTAAAGGCATAAAAGCCCGAGTTGAGCGCGTATTCCTTCTGTACCGTAGCTCCGATTCGCGCCGCGCGTGTCTGTGCCTGCTTCGCCACCGCCCGATCGTCTTCGGCAGTCGCCAATTGGCCCACAGCCGTCGATGCCTGCACGTCCAGCGCGGCCAGATAAATCTCCTGCTGAGGCATGCCTCCCGGCCAGGACTCGACCCACCCCGTGCCGTTGGAGTTATTGTAGATTCCATCGCCGCTGTCATGGCTTGTCTCGTACTGCCACGCTCTCTGAAGCTGTGGCCAATGCTCGCGCACAAATTGGAGATCGCCGCTGGCACTCAGGTAATCCGCCGTCGCCATCAGCAGCAGCGGTGTCGCGTCCGCCGCCGCATATTCGTATGGCAAACTTTTCCAATCGACAGTATCTGCTGTCTGGGCATATTCATGCATCACTTTGCCGTCTGCCCGCTGACGCTTCAACAGAAATTCCAGGGCCTCGCGCGCAGTTGAAAAATCCCCCTCCGCGTCCAGCGCGTAAACGGTCCACAGCGCATCGCGGCCGAAAAACCATCCAAAACCGGGACGCGCCGAATCCCCCGATGAATAGAATCCCGCGGCCAGCCCCACTTCTCCATCGGAGTAGAGGCGAATTCGGTCGTCGTCCATCGCGATCAGGGCCCATCGATAAGCAAGGTCGAGCTTGGGATCGGGCGTATCGATGGTGAGACGACGATCGAAAAAATGGCGATAATAAGCGGCCGTATCGTGGTAGATTTGCGCAATGTTTTCGTTCAAAGCATCCAGGTGTGCCGCCAGCGACGCATTGGTGGCACTCGCCGCGGTATTGCCTGCGGCCATCAGCAGCGGAAAGTATAAACCGCGGTCGCGCTGGGGATCGTACTCGAGAATGAACTGCAGCGGATAGAAGTGAGGACGCTCCTGATATGGAGCGAGGATACCGGGATGCGCTCCCGGCATTTCCAGTCCCGCCGCCAGGCCAGATGAATCGGTGTGCAGGATGTAGTGGCCGCTGCCATGGCCCGTCGGAACCCACTCCGGAGAGGGCGGTCCATAGTTCGGTGCGGGCCATGCGCGTTTCATCTCCGGCTTCAGACTGAAAGTAAGCTCCATGGGTCGCACAGAGTCCACTTGAAACAGGACCACGACGCCTGTCCCGTTCGCCGCCTGGCGCGGAGTGAACATGATCTGGCGCACAGTAAACGCAGCATGCGAATAGGTGATAGTGGTGTGGTCGGGTTCGACATCCACCACCGATGCGAGCCGATTCACATCGATGGGGACTGGATAATCTTTCAACTCCGCCGAGATACGCAAGTCACTGAACAGTTTGACAGGAAATATCCATGCCTCGAAGACGCCATTCTGTTGCCCAAGCAATGCGCCGCGCGGACCCACCAGCGTCATGGGCATCTGAGCGAGCGCGGGCTGCACCAGCGCTGAGCTACTCTGAGTTAAAGGAAATGCCTGCGTGGCAGGCGAAGCGTCTGCAGCATTCTGGGCGGCGGCAGCGAATCCCCATGTTGGATCGCACAGAACTGCGAAACACAATGCAAGGGCAATCCCCCATGCAGCAGCCCTATCGCGCGGGTGCATTCGGGCAGCAGGCCTCATCGGTTTGATCAATGAACCTCGCAACCAAAACATTATCATGCGCGTTGGCCAGCTCTTGGAGACGGACCGTGTACGAGAGACGATTATTGGACCTGGCCGATAAAGACCCCGAAAGGTGGAAGCATCAGGTGACTCAGATCGACATCTGTGGCGGCCCCTCCGGCTTCCAGCAGCGCCGTAGCATGACCGCCCTGGATGCCCTCCGACTGCAGCGAGTAAGAGACGGCCTGTGGCTTATCCGTGAAGTTCATCGCCACTAGAACTGATGCTCCTTGTCCCGGGTTCTTTCTCAGGTAAGAAAGCACGTTGGAATCCGACGTGTTGACCATGATATTTTGCCCGTCGTGGACCGCCGCATTGTTTTTGCGCAGGTCGATCAATTTGCTGTACCAGTTCAGCAGTGAATCGGGTTGGCCAGATTCCACCTGGACATTCACCGTCTTATAACTTGGAGGGATTGGCAGCCAAGTCTTGGCGGCGGTGCTGAAGCCTGCATTCTTTCCACTGTCCCACTGCATCGGCGTGCGTTCTCCGTCCCTGCCCTTCTCTTTGGGCCAGCCTATCTTCCCTATGGGATCCTGGACTTCCGCCTTGGTCTTAGGCGGCGTAGTCACCATGCCGATTTCCTCGCCGTAATACATCATGGCCGTCGACCGTGTCGTCAACAGAATGGTCGCAATTATGCGCGCAATCGCAGCATCGTGCTTGCCGTCACCGTACCGGTCCCAACTGCGCACATTGTCGTGATTGTCAAAAACGAACAGTGGCATATTGCCATTGAGCTGCGTCTCGGCGTCATTGATTTTGGCGCGGAACAGGCCAACATTCAGTTTGTTGAGAAAGCCTACCTGCATATCCATCGGGAGTTGCAGTTCATCGTTGCTTTTCCCGTACCACAGCAGTTGGTCCTGGATGGTCGGCAGATAGGTTTCGCCAATCAACACACGGTCGCCGGGGTAACTGTCCACCAGTGTGCGCAATTTGCGCATCACCTCATGCACCTCGGGAAGATTGCTGACGTAGGACTGATCTTCCCGAGGATCGCCATAAACGTTTTTGCCTGGAAAAACTTTGGCGTCGCGGAATTCCGCGTCTTCAAACAGTTCCGGGATAGCATCCAGACGGAAGCCCGCGACGCCGCGGTCCAGCCAGAAGCGGCAGGCGTCGAACATGGCCTTCTGTACTTCGGGATTGCGCCAGTTCAGGTCCGGCTGCTGCGCATAGAAACGATGGTAGTACCACTGCTTGGTTTTGGCGTCATAGGTCCACGCGGAGTGGCCGAACAGGCTGATCCAGTTGTTGGGCGGAATGCCGGGGCCTTTGCCGTCCCGCCAGATGTACCAGTCGCGCTTGGGGTTCGTGAGTGAGGAGCGGCTCTCCTGAAACCAGGGGGACTTGTCCGATGTGTGGTTCATCACCATGTCCATGATCACGCGGATATGGTGGGCCTTCCCCGCCGCGATTAAATGGTCGAAGTCTGCCATCGATCCGTAGAGCGGGTCGATTGCCTGATAGTTGGAAATGTCATACCCGAAGTCGACCAGTGGCGAAGGATAGATCGGGGTCAGCCACACTGCATTCACGCCAAGCTTCTGCAAATAGTCCAGCCGCTGGATGATGCCGTTGATGTCTCCCA
>JAJZDO010000538.1 GCA_021805955.1 Acidobacteriota bacterium | reverse complement strand
ATTGATGGGTAAAAGAATGACAGACGCCAGCAGGAAACGCAGCGACGCACTGTGCATCGGCGGGACCAAGATGACCAATACGCGAATCGCCATCCATGTGCTGCCCCAGATGACGGACAACGCAACCATGGCGAGAATGATGCGGAATTTCATGCGGATGGATGGAGCGGGTGCGAAGCCAGAAGGAAGACCCTGGAATGAAAAAAACGGGCTGCGTTGAACACAGCCCGCTTCCCTGCTGAAACGCTACGGGCGTCGGCCGCCGCCACCGCCGGGACGACCACCACCTCCGCCAGGACGACGGCGACGGCGATTGTTGTTGCCGCCACCTGGACCACGTCCGCCGGGCGAAGAACTGGATGGGCGTGGTCCATCGGCGCGATTGAAGTTGGGAGCGTCGGTGGACGGTTCTGCTTCATCGTTGAAGTCGTCGCCGCTTTCCAGGACTATCGTGCTGCCGTTCGATGCGGGTTGACGCTCTCCAGCCGCAGCCATATCCGGGACATGACCGCCGCCGGCATTTGGATCCGGCAGGCCGAGCTTGATCCGTTGCTCCTTCAGGACGGCCTTGCGCGATAGCTTGATGCGGTTGCCTTCGATGCCCAATACTTTGACCAACACCTGATCGCCATCGTTCAACTCGTCCGTAACTTCGTTGACGCGATGCTCCGCAATCTCGCTGATGTGCAGCAGGCCATCTGTACCGGGGAAGATTTCAACGAATGCGCCAAACTCCGCCAGACGGACTACCTTGCCGAGGTAAGTTTTACCAACCTCCGGCACAGCCGTTAGATTGCTGATGGTCTCGATTGCGCGGCGCAGGCCATCGGCATCCGAGGATGCAACGTTGACCTTGCCGGTATCGTCGACATCGATCTTGACGCCGGTCGCTTCGACGATCCCACGAATGGTTTTGCCACCCGGTCCAATCAGATCGCGAATCTTATCGACAGGAATCTGCAGGGTGTGGATGCGCGGAGCAAACTCAGACTTTTCCGTCTTCGCTTCGCCGAGAACTGCATCCATTTTGTCGAGGAGGAAGATGCGCCCTGCGCGAGCTTGAGCCAGCGCTTCGCGCATAATCTGCCCGGTGACGCCTGCGATTTTGATGTCCATCTGCAGCGCGGTGATTCCGTTGCGCGTGCCGGCAACTTTAAAGTCCATGTCGCCGTAATGATCCTCGGCCCCGGCAATATCGGTCAGGATCGCGTAGTTTTCGCCTTCCTTGACCAGGCCCATGGCAATTCCGGCCACAGAGGATTTGAGTGGGATACCGGCATGCATCAGCGCCAGACTGGCGCCGCAGACGCTGGCCATCGAAGATGATCCGTTCGATTCCAAAATGTCAGACACAATGCGGATCGTATACGGCGATTCAGCCTCACTGGGAAGAACGGCGGAAATCGCCCGCTCCGCTAGTGCTCCGTGGCCCACTTCGCGACGACCCACGCCGGTCATACGTCCAACCTCTCCAACGGAAAACGGAGGAAAGTTATAGTGAAGCATGAACTTTTTTCTCTGCTCTCCCTCGAAACTCTCCAGTCGTTGCGAGTCGTCGATCGTGCCCAGGGTTGCGGTGACCAGGGCCTGAGTTTCGCCGCGAGTAAATAGCGCCGAGCCATGCACACGAGGCAATACGCCGATTTCAATGGATATCTCGCGAATCTCATCGAACTGGCGGCGATCCGGACGAACACGGTCCTTGGTGACCTGATCGCGGAAGATGTTTTCGCGCAGCGACTCGTAATACTTTGAAAGCTTGGCCGGAGCGGTTGCATCGTCCGCAGGTAAGGCCGCCTTCAATTCATCCTTGATCTGCTTGACCAGCGCATAGCTTTCGAACTTTGGATGCTTATGGGTGTCGAGCGCATCTTTCAGGCGATCACCCACCTTGGCATACAGCGAATCGTAGTAGGCCTGATCAAATTCGACCGGCTTCACTTCGCGCTTTGGCTTGCCGGCCTTCGCAACCAGCTCGGTAATGCCTGCGCAAATCTTCTTGATCTCTGTGTGCGCAAATTCGATGGCGTCGACGATGGAGTCTTCGCTGACCTGCTTGGCGCCAGACTCGATCATCACAATGCCGTCCGGCGTGCCGACGACCGTGATGCTCATATCGCCCGCGCGAAGTTCGGCATAGGAAGGATTGATGATGAACTGGCCATCCACTCGACCGACGCGAACAGCGCCCACCGGGCCGCTGAACGGAATGTCGGAGAGCGCCAGCGCGCAGCCGGCTGCGTTGATGCCGATGATGTCTGGGTCGTTTTCCTTGTCCGCGGAAAAGACCAGCGCAATCACTTGCGTCTCGTTGCGGAAACCTTCTGGGAACAACGGGCGGATGGGGCGATCAATCTGGCGGCAGGTAAGAATTTCACGCTCGCTGGGCCTGCCTTCACGCTTGATGAAACCGCCTGGAATGCGTCCTCCAGCATAGGCATATTCACGATAATCGACCGTAAGAGGAAAGAAGTCGATGCCCTCTCTTTGATCGGGTGAGGCCACAGCGGTGGCCAATACTACGGTGTCGCCCAGGGTCGCCAGTACGGCTCCTGAAGCCTGCTTGGCCATGCGGCCAGTCTCAAAATTCAGTCGTTTGCCGCCAGCTAATTCGACGGTCACTTCATGTTTCATAGAATCCTCAAATCTTGCTGTATGGGGGCGTGGGTGCAGATGGGCGGGAACGTGGGGAAGTTGGCAGGCGGCGGTGCTGGGGGAAATGCTGTGTACGCGGAAGCGGCCCCATAGAGCCTGTTCTCTCCCGCGTCAGTGCCGCAGTGCTTGGGTTCAACCACGTTCGCAATCCGGAAATCTGCGGAACGTCGCTGCCGCTTACTTGCGGATGCCCAGTTTGCCAATGACTTCCCGGTAGCGATCAGTATCGTGTGTCTTCAAATAGTCCAGCAGACGGCGGCGATTGCTCACCATCATCAGCAAGCCACGGCGTGAAGCATGGTCTTTATCATGGGCCTTGAAGTGGTCCGTCAACTCCGTGATGCGTTCGCTCAGAATCGCGATCTGCACTTCCGGGCTTCCGGTGTCGCTCGCATGGGTGCGAAAGCGCTCAATTACGTCGGTTTTTTTTGCAGGTGCCAGCACAGTGTGGCTACTCCCTCTTCATTGTCGATTACACTGCATAAGTGTCTACTTAAGAGTAACATGCTTTGTCGATTGCTGACATCCAATCCTGGTGGATAGCCAACCCCTGTCTGCCCGAATCGCGACCTTGCCCATGCCCTTACGACCTGTCATCACTCTGACCACCGATTTTGGCCTCCAAGACCCCTTCGTCGGCACCATGAAGGGCGTCATCGCAGGCATCTGCCCCTCGGCGAACATCATCGATATCACGCATTCAATCCCAGCTTTCAATCTGTTGGAGGGCGCCCTGGCCATCTGGCAGGCCTGGCGCTACTTCCCTGCCGAGACGGTCCATGTCATCGTCGTCGATCCCGGTGTCGGCTCGAACCGCCAGCCGGTTCTCTCGCAGATGGGAGATGCCTGGTTCATCGGCCCGGACAATGGCGTGCTCACTCTAGTAGAGCGTGAGGCGCGACGCAGCGGCAGCACTATTTCGCATCGCTCGATTGAAAATTTGCAATACATGCTTCCCGTGCAAAGCAACACATTTCATGGCCGAGACATTTTTGCGCCTGCGGCGGCCCACCTGGCGGCACAGATCGAACAAGGCTCGGTGGCGGCGGAAACCTTCGGCCCATGATAA
>JAJZDO010000053.1 GCA_021805955.1 Acidobacteriota bacterium | reverse complement strand
CAGTTTGCCGGAAAACGGCTTTCCTCCTTCGATGGAAGTTTCGCTCCATACATACTTCTTCATTCCTTGCGATGCCGGGACCCAGGGGCCGCCCGTCTCACTCCAGCCCGGCGAACCGGCAATGGCCTCTTCCATGTTCAGTTGACCCGCAAGGGTAGTGGCATAGCGAAACGCATCCTGCCACTCGGGCGTCATATAAGCGAGCCGGTGGGGAACGACCTGGGGTGTCGAAAGGGCAGCGTCGAAGTTCTGAAAGCCGGCGATTCCCACACTGTTCATCCAATGCAGGTCGAGATCGATCCCTTCCTTCGTGATGTTGCCGTTCATCCAGTGCCACCAGACCCGCGGTCGGGCGCCGGCCGGTGGGTTCTGGAAACCCTGCATCAGTGTGTCCGGACCCTGTTGCGCATGGCCGACCATGCCGAAACTAAAGAGGCAAAATACCGTAAGAAGGAATGGTTTGATAGCTCGATGTTTCATTGCTGGGTTTGGTCCTTTCAACATTTGTATCAATCCATCAACTCGGTCATGGATGGGCAAAGTTTGGTGCTACCGAGCAGGGAACTAGAGGCTCGCATCTTGATATCACACAAATGGTCAATAGGGCAAATGTATCATTAGGAAATTTAATATCGTCTCTTCCACTCCACAGTAAACACGACCCCGATCCTATTCTTGACATTTCATTTTCCGGTTTATAACCTTCGTCTTAACTGGAAAATAGTTTGTATATGGAAATTCAGCGGTCCAGTGCGACTAGGCGGCTTAATGTATGAACACTTCAGGAGTTGAATTGGATCGGCGTCGATTGGTGAAATTCGGCATGTCGGCGGTACTGGCCAGTGTTGCAAATGGCATGGGATATGGTGCAGCTTCGTCGCCAAATAACGGAGTACCTATTATCGATTGCCATATCCACCTTTTCGATACGTCGCGACCAGGAGGAGTGCCGTGGCCGGAAAAGACGGACACTGCGATTTACAAACCTGCCGTTCCGGGTCGTTATGCGCGAATTGCGCGACCTCTTGGTGTGGTCGGCGCGATCGCGGTTGAAGCAAGTCCACTCCAGAGCGATAACGATTGGGTACTCCAGCAGGCGGCGCGCCATCCAATTCTCGTCGGGATGGTTGGAGACCTGGTTCCCGGAACAGCGTCGTATTCTAAGGACCTGGACCGTCTCCGTGCCAATCCGCTGTTTCTGGGCATAAGGTATGGAAATTTGTGGGATCGCGATTTGACCGTCGATATCAAGAAGGCTGGGTTCCTCGGCGATCTCAAAAAGCTTGCCAGGTATGGCCTTGAACTGGACAGCGCGAACCCCGATCCAAAGCTTATCCGGGCCATCCTGGACGCCTCGGACCATGTTCCGGAGATGCGCATTGTGATCGACCATCTTCCAAGTGCGCCCATTCCGACTCAGCCCGACGCCCGCAAAGAATACTGGGCCAATCTGAGACGGCTCGCCCAAAACAAGAAGGTATACGTCAAGCTCTCAGAAATTCCAGTACGAAATGGCAAAGCAGTTCCGATGGAGATGGGCTTTTACAAAGAGAAGCTGGATGCAATCTGGGCCGTCTTCGGCGAAGACAATATTCTTTATGGTAGCGATTGGCCGAACAGCGATCACCTGGCCAGCTATGCCGAAACACTTGGACTGGTTCAGCGCTATGTGTCCACGAAAGGTGAGCCGGCCTATCGGAAGTTCTTTTGGAAGAATTCGATTGCAGCGTATCACTGGAATCGCCGGCAACCCGATCAACCAGAGTTGTAGATTTCGGTAACTCATCTCAGCATTCTTCAATGCCTCCCATTGGAGGAAGCTGGGTAGACAGGTTGTGGCTACAATCGAGGTACATGGGCTTCCTCTCAGCTTAACGTCCGATAACATGTATTCTGTAAAGTCGGCTCCAAACATTGACTTGTTTATTAAGGTTGGCGGTCTAAATCGTTGAAATGGCGTCCCTGCGCCACTGCCCAGCGGCCGCTCTCAGCGACGCGCGGTTGCCGCGGCTGTCACGGCATCGTCGAGGCCTTGGAATGTGTCGGCGTAATGCCCGCTCTCTACGGCATAGCGAAGCCGATCCACCGTTTTAACGCAGATTTCCGTCACCGCTGGCTGTGTCTTCAGGATCTCCATGGACTCCCTAGATTTACACTGGCCTTGCATCTGCTCTGAGCGCGCTGCTATGAAAATTGCCTTTTCGACTGGCCGGCCGGCACACGTGGTGCTGCCGGCGAACCTGCTGGCGCAACGCGGTATCGATGTCACCATCTATTCGGCGGCGTACCGCGACCGATTTCGGCAGCTCGCCCCCGCAGTACACCTGCGGTGGGTCCCCCAATGGGTGGCGAGTATCCATTTTCTTATCGGAATCCAGCTCCCTCGCGCCGCACAGCGGGCCGACACGGCGGTTTACGACAAACTGGTTGCGCTTCGCATGGCGGAGTTCGACATCTTCTGGGGCTGGGCGTCGGGCTGTCTTGCCTCCGGGCGCGCGGCACGGCGCCATGGCGCGCGCTTTTTGCTTGACCGGGCGTGTCCCCATGTCGATGTTCAGCAGTCCTGGGTTCGCACGGAGTGCGAACGTCTGGGAGTCGCGTATAGACCCGAACCGCGTTGGTTCCGCGACCGGCAGCTTGCCGAATATGCGGAGGCGGACATCATCCTGGTGCCTTCAGAATATTCGCGCCGTTCCTTTCCGCCAAGTATGCGCGAGAAGATACTCGTGGCTCCCCTTTTCGGCAGGACCGCCGGGCCTGTGCGTGCTATATCGCAGACCGCGCCTATTCAAGCGGCGACAGGAACGAATCGCCCCTTCACCTTCGGTACGGTTGGAGGTCAGCCGCTCCGAAAAGGGTTTCTGTATCTGCTGCAAGCATGGGAGCGCCTGGAGCTGCCGAATGCGCGCCTCCTGCTGCGGACGGATGCGCCTTTGCATCGCTTTCCGGCGCTGGGCCGCTTGCTGCAACGATTGCCCAATGTTGAAGTGGTGGGCTATTGCGACAATATGAGCGAATTTTACCGGCGATGCGATGCCTTCGTGCTGCCAACCATTGATGATGGATTCGGCATGGCGTTGTTGGAAGCCATTGGCAATCGTCTGCCTGCCATTGCCACCAGTCATTGCGGGGCGGCGGAATTGTTCACTCCAGAACTCGATCTGCTCGTTGTGCCGCCGCAGGATTTCGAGGCGCTGGCGGAAGCGATGCAGCGCGTATACGCTTCCAGCGATCTGCGCGACCAATTGCGCTGCCATGCTCAAGCTGCTCTTCAGCGGATCGAGGGAACGGGCACCTACGCACTCTACTCCCAGGCACTGGATCGTATTCTGGATCAAATTGCACGAGCCAACGCAAAGGCTTGTGATTGAACATCGAGTGTGTTCAAGATAGCTATACCCGAAAGCATGTCATCCCGAGCGCAGTCGAGGGACCTGCGGTTCCTTGCTGGCGGACGCGGAGACCGCGAGTTCTCGACTCGCCCGCCGTGGCGGACCCGCTCGAAATAACAGTGACGTTTGCGGGTACATCAATCGTCGATTCGTTCGAGTCATGTCCAGCCTCCCGTTTAGCCCTTGGCAATGACCGCGGTGCCGCAAGGATCGACTAATGGAAAATAGCCGATTGCTTCTTCTGCGCAGTATTGGTGGACCGCAGCTTTCACGCCCGGATAGTCGTTATTGTTGTAGTCGTGGATGAAGATGTAACCGCCTTTGCTAAGGCATGG
>JAJZDO010001032.1 GCA_021805955.1 Acidobacteriota bacterium | reverse complement strand
GATCAGCTACGCCCTGCTCATCTCGATCGCCATCGCCGCCTTCCACCTCGTCGAAAAACCCGCCCAACGCTGGCTCCGCACCCGCATCGGTGCCTGACGCGGCAAACTCACCGCAGGCCCCCTCGCCACGCAATGCTCCGTCGCCGCATGCTGATTCAGCAACTCCCGCACGGAATCCAGCAACAATATGACTCGCCCGAAAAACAGATTTTATTGACTTAACGGACATGGTGCTGTATGACGTGTCCATGATCGACAAAGGTACACTCGACTCTCGCGTTCAATCACTGTTGGCCGAAATTGATAAGGCTGCGAAAAACCTTACCTCTAAGCAAGAGAAAGCACTGCAGTGGGCTGCACAATTGCAAGACATTGCAGCGTATATCCACGCAAGCGCTCGGATAGCACCGTCTGCCGAGGATTTTGAGATGGAAACGGGTGTATCAATGCCTCCATGTTTCAAATCTATGTTCGATTTGGATCAATTGCACCTGTTGCTCTCTGAGATGAGGAGACATCGCCAAGCCTTGTATAACCTTCGCATGCAGAAATCGTTGATTTTTCCGAGAAACGCTGCAAACACACTTTAATATCTTGGGCTGCAAAGACAAATGCGGAAACCGCATTTCTCGACTGCTTTCATTGGACATCCAAATTGCGTGAAGGAGTTTTACAGGTACAATAGCCGCATCATGTCGAAACGCCTCTTTATTCTCGTCGGGATAGGTGTTGCTATTGCCTCGGCAGTTATATTTGTAACCTGTCAACAGCAAAATCCTTGCAGAAATATCAGCAACCAAGATAAAGGGGAGAAAGCGAAGTCGGCGATAGCAGCCAAGTCCCAAACATTTGATGAGAAGAACGTAACAGAAAGTAATAGCGGTTTCGACTGCGTTCCCTGTCGACAAAAACTCTTGGCATGGCCGGAAGGAATCACAGTTTGGGCATTATTGCTCACGCTTCTCGTGGTCGGCTGGCAGTCTTGGGAAACCAGCATTTCAGCCAGGGCAATGAACGAGAGCATTAGCCTTCAAAAGGCGGGAATGCAGCAGTGGGTTGAAGTGCAGGCGCTAGAAAGCAAAGACTTGGGCAATCAGACAGCGGGCGACAATAACGATCTTGCTAGAGCGTGTTTCATAAATAACCGTTCGCTTGAAGAGGCCCGGATCAGACCCGCCACCGAAGCGGGGCTGACGAACTTCGCCGAAGTCACAAAGGCATATATGAAACACGCTCTAAAAACATTTTAATAAAATTTAGGATCACGAATAAAACCCCATATCTCCTTACCGTTAAGCGGATCAAGGCAGAGATTTATCCCGAAAACAGAGATGTGGCAGGATGTGAGCCTTTTTTATTGGAAGAAGAAATAATCTTACTGCCGCGAACAGACGTTAAGACCGTGTATCCCGGGGAAGCTGAATCATGCGACTTCGATTTCTCCATACCATTGGCTTTGAACACCGAAATGGCAAACAGCTACAAGACGCGATCGCTTCGGCTTTCGACAAATTTTCATGTTATGTTCAAATCGGCCTTGGGAAAGGAGACGCCACAATGGTTTGGACTGAAAATTCTATGCGGGACACCCAATAGCGCAATTCAATCTCGTGATGCAATTCAACTGAAACCATCTCCCAATATCCATCGAAAAAAACGTAGGAATATGAATTAGGGCACTGCCGAACATCTCAGATCTATTGGACTCTTTCGAATTTGGCTCGAAGCCAGTCCGCCCGCACTCGCCGCCGCCACGCCCACACTCCTCCCATCCACCACCACTGTATTCCCTACCCGACCAGAACCCTCGCCTGCCACTGAAGCGGACAAAACTCCGCCAGCGACGCAAAATCCCGAGCATTCGTGCTGACGACCGTGATTCCATTCCGCGCTGCGCTAGTCGCAATCAGCGCATCGTTGGTCAGCCGCGCTCTACCAATCTTTTCATATCCGTATTTCTGACCGATTGCAGCGAGGATCTTCCCTGCAAAACTCCAATCCCCCAGATTCGGAACCAGCACTCGGTTCGCTCGCTCAAAATCGCGCTCCAGCTTCTCCACAACCCGTCGATCCCCAGGATTCGCGCCCGCATACAGTTCCTCCAGCACAACAGAACTGAGCCAGAGAGGAGATTCCTGCGCCCACCTCTGCAACAGAACGGCGGAAGCTCCACCCTGACGAAGCGCCGCGATATAAACCGACGAATCAAACAGGATGGGCATCCCTACTCAGCCAGGCTTCCAAAAGCATCGCGAATCGAGATCCCGCTCCGGATGAACCTCTGATTCGCCTCGACGGCCCGCCGATTCCGCTCATCCTCTGCGATAACGTGATCGAGAGCGCGCACGATCGTCTCCGTTTCCGTCGAAGCACCGAGCGCTTTCCTTGCACGCGCTATCTGGGCCGGATCGAGTCGGAAGTTTTTGGGCACGCTTTGACGCTTCGCAACCGGCATGGATTTCCCCTCTGCTGTCAGTTTAGATCAAGTACATACAAATTGCAATTTTGTACATATCGCCCCATCTCGATCCGTCAGTCTGCCCGCCCGCGCTCATTGTGCCGCCGCCATCGGCCTGTCCTTCCACGTATGCGCCACAATCGGCAGCCCCGTCTGCGGCCAGTGGTCCACCTGCGCATTCACGTTCAGCTCCACCGGCACCGGCGAATCCGCATCCGCCGCGACACCCACATTCCACCCATCCACCACCACCAGCGGATCCTGCCCCATCAGTTCGCTCGCGTCCGTATCCATCTCGATCACGCGGCTCTCGCCCTGCGTCAGCGTCACGTAGTTGTCGCTGTAGAAAACCGGCAGCACGCGCACGCCCTCGCGATCCGCCGCCAGGTGCCGCCGCAACTGCACATGCGCCATCACCGCAATCGTCTGCCCCGGATTCGTCAGCGTCACCGACACATGCAGCCGACCATTCACGTCCTGCCGCACCGCCCGCGCCGTCAGCACCGCCGTCGGCATCGTGTCCATCGCCGCCAGATCGTCCGGGTCCGTCTCCGGCGCGCGCCAATAGAAGTTCCGGCTCAGCAGTTGTCCGCCCGCATCCGTCAGCTCCAGCCGCACAAAATGCACCGGCCCCAGATCCTTCGGCCAGTGCCAGTCGCCGTCCACCGGATCGATGCGCCCCACGCTGATCGCCGAGCTGGCTGGCCCCGTCACCGGAAAATCATGCTCATACTTCAGCGTCCCGTCGAACGCATACACCCACTCATGCACCTTCGCGCCCTTCAGCACCGTCGGCTCGTTGTTGATCACCTGCAGCTCGCCGTCGCCCTCGTTCAACTGCACATGCACCATCTCGCACGCCTCTTTCACCGCAAACAGCGAGGCATTCGGCTCCAGATCGTGATGATAAAGCTGCCACACAAAACTCGGCTGCGCCGGATTGCTCATCCACGTAATCACCGCCGTCGATGGATTGAACAGCCGCGCCTCGCGCCCCTCATACATCGCGCGAAACGCCTCGTAGTTCGCCAACTGGCTCTTGCGCACAAAGTCGGCCATATTCGCAATCTTCCCGTACCGCGCTGCCAGCGTCGCCGGATACGTGTCCCCATGCGAAGCTCCGCGCGCCAGGTCATGCTCCGCCCAGTCGTCGTTAATCTCCACCCAGTCCTTCGCCGGCATCATCCCCTGCACGCTCTCCATCGTCGGAATCGACGTGCTCCCGATCTCCGTCTTGAACGCCTCCGAGTACTGGTGGAGATTAACGACGA
>JAJZDO010000138.1 GCA_021805955.1 Acidobacteriota bacterium | reverse complement strand
GAAGTGGTTGTAGTGCGCCAGTACCAGGTCGGGCTTGCCATCCCCGTTGATATCGGCCATCCATCCGCCCTCCGTGTCATAGCTGTTGGTAATGAAGTGGCGCTTCCACAGGACGTTCGCCTTCTTCGGATTCTCGTACCACCACACGCCGTTGGATATCCATCCATAGGTGACAACATCCGGCGCACCGTCGTGATTGACATCGATGGTCCATTCGCCGGCGTCCGACACAAATTCATCGTGAATGCCAACCGTGCGATACTGATGCCGCTTCCACTCGCCGCCCTGCGGGCCCGGGTTTTCATACCAGTAGGCACCGCTTAAAATATCCAGGCGGCCATCCCCATTCATGTCCATGGTTGTGATGCCTTCGGCATGATCGGTACCCAGCCGATGGGCCAGGAAGGTTGCTTGTGGAACACCGTAGGGCCCGTTGCCAGGAGTCGTCAGGCGCGGGGTCTCTACTTTCTGTGCGATGGCAAAGCTTCCAGAGCCAAGAACCAGAGCCATGACAGCCAACATCGTCGAGCGTACGAAACGATTCATACTATTTCTCCTTACATATCTGTTTTCGATCCGATGGCTACCCTACGACACCAACTTCATCGTTTCCGGGTCCCAGTGCTCGATTTTGCCACTGTAGTAGCTGCGATTGCTCAACAACGCTGCACCCGCGGCGCGATATCCGAACACTGCATCCTCAATCACTGGCTGACGGTTGCGAACGGAATTGAAGAAATTGTTGAAGTGACTGTAAACGTCGTCGTAGTTTTTTGGCGCCGCATACCGTTCGAAACTCATCAGCGGCGGTCCCGTCGGATGAGTCACTGGATACTTCTGGCGATATTGCTCCAGAATCTGCTTCTGCATGGCGACCGTGAACGTGTCGATGGTGTAACCAGGCTCTGTCTCGCGTGGTACGCGGCTGACGTTGACGCCGTTTCCAGTGATTTCCATGGTCCCCTCGGACCCGGTGAAAATCAGACCCTCGCTCTCCGCGCCTCCATTCACAAAATTTACGCGCAGGCTAAGGTTGAAACCCTCCGGATAATCGAACAGCGCCACCATCACGTCCGGCACGTTCCGTCCGTCCTTCCAGTAGCGCAGTCCGCCCGTTGCCATGGCGCGCGTGGGCCCATGCACTCCTGTCACAAAGTGGGTTCCGCTGAACAGGTGGACAAATAGATCGCCTGCGACGCCCGATCCATATGCCTTCCACTTGCGCCATTGGAAGAACTGCTCCGCATTGAACGGAATCCTGGGAGCCGTCCCAAGAAATTGTGGCCAGTCGCACGTCTCGGTCGAGGCATCGAGCGGGACCGTATAGTCCCATGCTCCAATGGCGGAGTTGCGGTCCCACCATGCGGTCACCATGTTCAATTGGCCGATGGCTCCCGCGGCCAGAAGCTCCTTCGCCTTGATGTAGACCACGTTACTAACGCGCTGGCTGCCAATCTGAAGGATGCGATTGGTGCTGCGTGCCGCATCGATCATCTCCGGGCCATCGGAATACAGATGAATCATCGGTTTTTCGCAATAGACGTCTTTGCCGGCATGCATCGCATCCACGGCAATCTGCTTATGCCAATGGTCCGGCGTTGCAATCACAACAGCATCGATATCTTTACGCGCGAGAATCTCCTTGTAATCCACTGTGGTAAAGATGTCATTGCCCCACAGTTCTTTGGCATGGTCGCGCCGTCCCTGGTAGGTGTCCGACACGGCAACCAGCTTGGTTCCCGGAACCTGGACAGCGACTTTCGTAATGCCCTGGCCGCGAATGCCCGCGCCGATCAGCGCAAATTGAATATGATCGTTTGCCGCAGCCGGCGTGGCCGCCTCGCTTTGAGTCTCTGCCAGCACGTGCAGGTTGCTTCCGACAAGAGTTTCTGCCGTAGCCAGCCCCACAGTCTTAAGAAAAGTCCGACGATTCAAGTTATTCACAATGATTCCTCTCCATTTGAAATATGCCTCTGGTTGCAAACCCGCACAAGCAATCCCGTCGCAAGTATCCGACGAATGGCTGTCGGTGTTGCAGCATAGAAGTCACGTGGCGCGTATGTTTTTAGACCGTACTAACCATACCTCAAAAGCTTCGTCTCGCATAGCCATGTGCCCTACGAACAATACCCAGCCTGCGGTGCCGAAGAGACCGACAATCTGCGCTGCTGGAAGAACATGATTTCCACGAGCCGAGACTTTTCCAGTTCCGTAACTCGCAGGATGCATACAAGCCGCACGTCGCATCCAATGCGCACGGGTACATGAGCCCCCGCAAGATATCCTCAGGAAGGGGGCCAATCCGTTGCGAAATCGAAATCAGCCACCCAAAAGCGCGGCACGAAAAACTCCACGAAAGACAAATCTGCGCTCAAGGAGCGCCAGAGGCCAGTTCCCTCCCCGGACGTTGTCGATCCTCTTTCGCTGTTTCATTCCATGACGGCTTCGTGGCTGCGCGCGGTTTTCGAGCAGCCAACCGCCCCACAGCGGCTGGGCTGGCCTGCCATTGCCAGAGGCGAATCGACTCTGATCCTTGCGCCCACCGGGACTGGCAAGACCCTCACCGCATTCCTGTGGTGCATCAACAAATTGATGTTGCAACCGCCGCCAGCGGAATCCCACGGTTGCCGCGTCATCTATATCAGCCCGTTGAAAGCCCTCGCCGTTGACGTGGAACGGAAGCCGGAATGCGAACGACGCACCTGGACCAGATCATCCGCCAGAAGGAGCCGGAATTGCGGAAGGCGGTTGAGTATCTGGCACAGGGGGACACCGCAGCGGGTCTCGCCATCCTGCAAGAGCAGGGCCGCATTCGCGAAGTCCCTAACAAGCAGGAGCGCATCGGGGAAATTGCTCGAAGCTATGCGAACTCGCCAGCAGGAACGTTGATTGTTTCGCCAGACAATGCTTCGCGCCGCCAGATCAATGAAGCTGTCCGCGCCGAGCTTCAACAGCGTGGGATGCTGGGCCGCAACGACCAAGCCACCCTCTACACCAACAGCGTGGAGCGCCTAGGAGAACGCGTCTCCAGATCGCACGGGAAGAATTCGGCGCTCGAAACGACGCAGAAAGTCGGCGTCAAGCCTCAGTTAATCAATCATTTGGCATCTGGTCAGGGTTTGGCGGTCTGAACATCCGGCGGCCCTGCCGAGCTCCATGCGATGCTTATCTGTTTGTTGTAAGTTTGCCAACAAAAGGATGATCGTCTATTCTTTCGTTACTCGAAAATTAACGAAAGGATACCGTGCCCGAGACCGATCCGTCCGCCCGACTAGGCCGCTATATCCTCAAGCAGTTTGAGGGCGAGACTGTTCGAGCTTTCGTGCCGCCACCGTTGCCGCCTGTGCCGCCAGTGGACTTGGCACGGTTTCAGATCCTGCTAGAACAGGCCAATCAGGCTATCGGCAGGCTCGACGGTCTGGCCTCGCTCCTGCCTGATCTTTCGCTGCTCCTTTATACATATGTTCGCAAGGAGGCTGTGCTCTCCTCCCAGATCGAAGGCACGCAGTCGTCGCTGTCTGACCTTCTGCTTTACGAGAACGAT
The DNA here is from genome assembly GCA_021805955.1 of Acidobacteriota bacterium. The sequence continues at coordinate 185 of JAJZDO010000138.1, read as the reverse complement.
GAGGCACCGGGAGTGCCCGTCGAGGACGTGCAGGAAGTCTCGAACTATGTCGCGGCAATGAATCATGGGCTGGAGCGGATGCGTTCCGGCTTTCCGCTCAGCCTGCGATTGATTCGTGAGATTCACGAGATTCTGCTCTCCAAAGGAAGAGGCAGCGGCAAGCAGCCCGGCGAATTTCGCCGCAG
>JAJZDO010000158.1 GCA_021805955.1 Acidobacteriota bacterium | reverse complement strand
ATGACAAATTATCTGGAACTGCCCGCCGGCAATAAAGCGCCGGAGGTGATCCACGCAGTGATTGAAATTCCCTACGGGGCCATCAACAAGTATGAGTACGACAAGACGCTCCACGTCTTCCGCCTGGATCGCAACCTCTACTCCCCGGTCCACTACCCCGGCGACTACGGATTCGTCCCCAGCACGCTAAGCGAGGATGGCGATCCGCTGGATGTCCTGGTTCTCGTCGATTCACCCAGCTTTTCCGGCTGTCTGATGGACGTTCGGCCGATAGGTCTGCTCAAGATGCTGGACCAGGGTGTTCCAGACGAAAAAGTGCTGGCCGTGGGCCGCAGCAATCCGCGCTATGGCGACGTGTGGAACTACACCGAGATTTATCCGCATATGCTGCGTGAGATCACTCACTTCTTCGCAATTTATAAAGACTTGGAAGGAAAACGTGTCGAAGTCAAAGGCTGGCACGATGCTTCCCTGGCCCGCGAAGCGATCGTTGCTTCGATGCGCCGCTTTCAAGATGCAAAGCGGCCGAACCCACAGCCGGGTGTCGCTCTGCCGGAGGAGCGCCGTCGTTCAGCTACCGATCTTCGCCGCAATGCCTAGCAGCTTCATAGCGACCAAGGTGTCATCCTGGGCGAAGCGAAAGACCCGACGCTCTGCCACGCGGCACGCAGTCTAATCCTTCGTCGTACTGGGCGGCGCGTCCTGTTTCGCTCCCTGTGCGCTGGGTGGCGGAGCGCTTTTCGGCGTAGCGCCCGTATTCAATCCCTGATACACGATCTGCGCGTCGCTCTCGAACCTCTTGTAGTCGCCGTATTTCACAACCTCGCGGATGTGTACGTCATCCGGCAGGCACTGTTTGCAGCCCTCGAAATGCAGCACGCCTTCCGCCTTGGTATACACCGGGAACCAATATTTTCCGTCGATCTGCTGGCGATACGTGGTGAACGGCGGCGAAAGGTCCTCCTGCCCGCGGCGTGTGTTGTCGGGAATGTTCTTGCCGTTCGTCACGATGATCTGGTCGTCTTTTGCATCGACCCAGATCCGTCCGACAAAATAGCGCTTGCCTTTCTGTATCTGCCTGGGCGCCACGTCGAAGACGTACGTCGCCACCTGATCGATGCGCTGCTTTCCCACATACGCCACACTGTATTGATCAATGTCCTCGCTGGTCAGCGTAAAGGGCAGCCGATGCTCCAGGTCGTCGAAGTCAGCCGGACTCATCGCAATCCTCGTCAGCGTATTGTCGGGCGCATAGACGACCAGCTCATGCTTGCGTCCAGCGGCGCTGAAAACAATGTCGTCTACCTGCTCGTATTCACCGTCCACGCCGCCATCATCGTTCAGCGTGTCGAGCTTGACGGTGCGGCGATAGGTGTAATCGTTGCGCGCGATCTTGAACTGGCTCTCTTTCGCCGCAAACAGGCCCACGATCTGCTGCGGGGTAATTCCAGTGGGGGGTGAAGTGTCGAGCGGGCCGAATCCGGAGTCCACTGGCGCGGGGGTAAAGCCGGAGACCACACCACCGCGCTGCGGATGTAGCTGCGCGATACCCAGCACGGTCCATAGCAGCGATGTCCCCGCGATAGCAGTCCAGCGCCGCCAAAAGCCGCGTTGCGATATGTCGAACAAGCGGAGGCTACTCACAAAAACCCCGAAAACTTACGGCCTTGATCAAAACCGATCAATCTAACCATGCCTACTGAGAAAACGACGCCTCAACATCCTGATCCCCGACCAACCGAACTTGACGAAATCCGCACCCATACTGGATGCCTGCGCGTCCGATATGGTTACCAACGTTCGCAACTAGTCAATATACCGCCGTGCCCTTACTCTCGTCATAATTTTGAATTTCCATCAGCCTGGACACAGCCGGGCAGTCGCAACCGCTTTCATTGGAACGCTGCGGGAGTAGCATTGAAAAGAAAATGGCCTTCGGCAATAAGTCCAAAAACTGGAAAGAGCGCAAACCCCGCCAGCGCGAGCCGCTCGAAGCCCCCGCGCTCTACGAGTATGCAGTGCGCAGCCTGGGCCGCAAAATGCGCACCGTCGCCGAGCTCAAACGACTGATGCGCCAACGCGTCGAACCCGGCGAGTCCGGCGACGCCAAGATCGAGGCCGTCATCCTTCGCCTTACCGAACACAAATATCTCGACGACACCCGCTACGCCGCCGACTTCACCCGTATGCGCCAGGAAAATGAGCGCTTTGGCCGCCGCCGCGTGCAGCAGGACCTGGCCCAGCGCGGCGTTCACAGCGAGATTGTCGCCACAACGCTCGACGCCGCTTATGCCGATCTACCGGAAGCCGACTTGGCCCGCCGCTATATCGAACGCAAGCGCCTACGCAAGCCCACCAACGAAAAAGAAACCAATCGCGTCGTCCGCAGCCTGGTGCGCGCCGGCTTCTCCATGGGTACGATCTTCCCGCTACTCAAGGCATGGAAGGTCGAGGACTCCTCACTGCTTGCCATCTCCGAAATCGATCTCGACGCTGAAGAATAATCCGCACCCTGCGCACCGAATGTTCTGTCATCCTGAACGAAGCGAAGGAAGTCGCGGTTCACTTTCCGCGTGCCCCATTTTTTCGCATTCTTTGTGACTAGATGTGGGCGCTCAAGAAGTTGTTCCGATTCAAGCGTTGATGCGCGGGGTGCAAAGGTGGTTGAAGCGGTGCTTGACGTGCTGGCGAAAGAGGGCGTTGTAAAAGCTGCCGCCTAGATAACAAGTGCGGAGAAAACGGCTTGAGTGAGGCAACGAGTGTGGCAAGTCCAGGGAAAAAACATGGAATCAATGCAAAGGCAAACTGCTCTTACTTGAGCTGCTGCAACTTTTGCGTGGCGATCTGGCCTGCGGCAGTCTTGGCATCTTTATCTTTGAGCTGCGCATAAATCTGCCGCGCCTGCTGCGGATTTGTGTTCTCATAGATGCCCGCCAACTCCAGTTTGGCTTCACTCGCGGGAACGGTCGGGGTGGGATGAGCGGCCATCTTATTCAGCAGTTGGACTGCGTCGGAAGTTCTGCCGGTCTGATGATAGAGATTCACCAGCGCCAGGTTGGCCAGCGCGACAAGGTTTTTGTCGCCGTCCCTCGCCACTCGGTTGAGCGTTTTTTCGGCTGCGGCGTTTTGCCCCATCTCCATCGAGCAAAGCCCCGAAAAATAAAGCGCATTCCTGCCCGCGTCGGTGGATCCGTATGTTTTCGCAACCTGCTGGAACTTTACATTCGCCGCCTGGGCTCGCGCAGAGCTTGACGGATAGGTCCTGACGCCCGGTTGCGCCGGCGTACCGGGTTGCGCTACGGGAGCGCTGTAGATGTCCATGGCTGCGCCGAATCCAATGGATGCCTGCTCCTGCCGGTGCTGATAGAGCAAGACGCTGCCAATGCCGATGGCAAGGACCGCAAACAAAACGCCGACAAAAAGAACTGCCTCCGACCGATGCTCCTCGAGCCAGGCAACCGCGCTTTGGGCGTTGTCTACCAGGGCGTCGTGTTTCATTGCATGACGAGTTTGTGTATCCACGAAGTTTCGGTCAATCCTTTGCGGGAAAAAAGCTGGCAGGCACAGGGGTTTGATGCTGCCTAATAAGTGTAGCAGCCTTAAAAATATGGGGTCAAATGGGCCCTTCTGAAGGAATTGCATTCCACAAGTAAGCTGAAAAAGCGGTGGTGGAGCGCTGAAGAAACATCTGCAATATCAGGCCACGTAGGCTTGCGGTTCAATTTCTCCTG
>JAJZDO010000887.1 GCA_021805955.1 Acidobacteriota bacterium | reverse complement strand
TCGCTGTCCACTTGCCGGTAACCCTGCTGCTCCAGCGTTCCCACAACCTTCTCCGAGTCGTGGGCATTCATCTGGCAGCCAAATGTCTCGAGATAAAAAGTCTTGGCGCTCACTCAGGTAGTATAAGCGCATCCCGCTTCGCGTTGTGCGGCCCGCTTCTCAATCTGAACGGGTACGCAGAAACGCCAGCAGCGCCTGCATCTGCGGCTCCGTAAAGCGCCCCGCAAAGGGCGGCATCTTGTTCTTCCCGTTCAGCACCACCCGCATCACTTCCAGGTCGGTGGCCGGCTCGCCATCCGGCAGCTTCGCCCGCAGCAGCACTCCTCGAATCTCCGGAGGCGCCGGTTTCAGGTTCAGGTCGTTTTCCCCGTGGCAATGCAGACACCGCTCATGAAAGAGCATCTGTCCTTCGGCCTGCTGCGCTGTCAGTTTCGGTTGTGCCCGGCATCCCGCCATCCACGCCGTCGCGGCGCACCAGCCCAGCGCCACCGCCCCCAGTTGTCGCCTTCGCACGCCCTGCTTCCTGCCTCCGATCCCCATGCCCTCCAATTCTAAGCTTCGTCATTCCTCGCACCCGCCCCGGTTATCGTAATCTGGGAGCACGCATGAACCGAACCACACCCAACCAGGAGACTCCCACTTCGGTCAGCCAAAATGCGGCCGATCCCGCCATCCCTGAACCGCCTGCCCATCCCTTCCAGCCGCTCACCCACGGCCAGCGCAACCGCTGCTTCGGCTGTGGAGTGGAGAATCCCGTCGGCCTTCACCTCACCTTCACTGCGGCTCCCGATGGCACCGTCTCCGCTGAGGCCGTCGTCGGCGATAACTACGAAGGACCGCCCGGCTATCTTCACGGCGGCATCATCGCCACGCTGCTCGATGAAACCATGAGCAAAGCCAACCGCGCTCGTGGCGAAATCGCCGTCACGCGCCAGCTTCAGATCGAGTATCTGCAGCCCGTACCCTCCACCGCGCCCATCCGGCTGCGCGGCTGCGTCGAACGCATCGACGGCCGCAAGCTCTGGACTCGCGCTGCCATCCTCGATGCCGAAGGCAACGAACTGGCCACCGGCAGCGGCCTCTTCATCTCTCTCCCGCATGTCAAATAGGACGTTCGATCTCCCCTTGCCCGCCCAACGAAAAACTTTCCGTAAAATGGCAGGTAATTATTCCTCTTTGTGCCATACTTGATCTCTGGTCAGTCAAGAGAGTTGATTTCTGGCCAGTCAAGAGAGCAATCTGTTATCAGATAGGTAAACTTTCAGGAAAGGGACGGTTAACTGGGAGATAATATCCCACCCTCGGATCGCAGTCTGGAGCTATCTGCTTAAGAGTATGATTACGACAGTCGCTTCAACTTACATGGCGAAGTGCAGCGTAAGAAGAAAGAATAGAACCGATGCTTCCTCAGAAAAAGATGTGTGATTTAGCCCGCAGTCTGGTTACCAGCGAGGCCGGTTCAATCCTGACCTCCCGCCATGCCGAACCGGCAACTGTGCGTGCTTATGAGCGGCTGCGTCGGCAACTCGGGACATCCGTGGGTATGGATGCTTTTCAGGCGCTGGCTTCCCATGCTCTGGCTCTGGCCAAGTCGCAATTCCCGCTGCTCAGCAACGTGCAGGTAACTGCGAATGGGGACTTGCGCGGTCTCACCGAAGTCGACTTCCAGAACGAGGCGGAAGAGACGGGCGAGGCCGGGATCATTCTGATTGCGCAACTGCTTGGGCTGTTGCTGACCTTTCTTGGCGAGGCAACAACGCTGCGCTTGATCGAGGATCTACGATTACATGCCGATGCCAGCACAAAAGCAGATACACCCGCAAAGGACACGATAACCTTGGGGGCTGATGGACCAGTCATAGCTGCGGCTTTCGAGGATCTTCTGCTGGAAATTGACCGGCTGCGGAACGTTAGCGAAAATATCGAAACCCTCGCGGACACGCATCCCGGCATGGAAGAGGGACTCAAGAGTGTTGCTGGAAACATCCGCAGCATTGCCATGGTTCTGGACATTTTCACACTGATCCGAAGCAAGGTTGGCGGCCCGCAGGAAGAAGTTCCAAACCTGCAAACGAATCTCTACATGAATTGAGTTCCGCCCGCGCTCCATCCTGCGCAGCCCCGAATCTTCAATACAGGAGCTGCGAGAGCCATTGCGATTGAAGAGAATCGTACCGCCGGTCCTCTTATGAAAAGCGTGTTAAGGCAATGGAATCTTTGTACTTTGAACAATGCTGGTTTGAATTATGACGACTGCTCCAGGAATGCGAGATTTAGCCCAGCGACTTCTCGCGTATGAAGTCGGTGTAGGTAAGAACTCCGAGCCAATCGAGTCCCCGACACTTCGCGTCTACGAGAAGCTGCGCCAGAGTCTCGGGACATCTGTGGGAGTTGCGGGTTTTTATTCGCTCGCCTCTCGCGCACTGGTGTTGGCCAGACCGGAAGTTCCCAGTCTCCATGGTATGCAGATCTCTGAAGATGGTGCATTACATGGTCTGGGCGAGATTGAGACTGAAATTGACAGGAAAAATGATCGGGCCGGCGAGGGAGGAATCATCCTCATCGCCCGCTTACTCGGACTGCTTCGCCTTTTCCTCGGCGAAGCCTTAACTCTGAGCCTGCTGCGCAACGCGTGGCCGTGCGAAGTATTTGACGATCGCGATTCGGGAAATGGGAGAAAAGCGTGAGCACCCAAGAGAAAGTGAATATCAACAAACTACCCACTGGAGTTCCGGGTCTTGACGAAATTGTGGGGGGAGGTCTGCCGGAATTTTCCTTCAATATCATCGCCGGTGCACCAGGTAGCGGGAAGACGACGTTGGCTCACCAATTTGTGTTTGCCAATGCCACCGTTGAGCGTCCTGCGCTATATTTCACTGTCCTTGGTGAATCCACCATCAAGATGCTGCGATATCAGCAGCAATACACCTTCTTCGATTCATCCAAGTTGCCGGACTCCATTCGCTTTATCAACCTCAGCCAGATTGTCCTGGAGAAGGATCTGGGCGCGGTTTTGGAAGAGATTACCAAAGAAGTTGAAAAAACCAACCCTGCTGTCGTGGTTGTGGACTCCTTTCGCACCATGGTTCGGAAGCAGGAAAGCAGCATGGACCTGCAATCCTTCATTCAGCGCCTGGCCCTGTTTCTGGCAAGCTGGCAGGCTACAACTTTCCTGATCGGTGAATACGCGGAGGAGGAGCTGCGCGACAATCCGATCTTTACCGTTGCCGATGGTCTGTTCTGGATGCGCCAAACGGCGGAGCGGAATTCCATTGTCCGGAAGTTGCAGGTCATCAAACTGCGCGGTCAGAATTCTGTGCCCGGGCTGCATACATTCCGCATCACCGATGCCGGAGTGCAAGCCTTCTCGCGCACCTTTGGGCTAACCGCACGCAAGAGAAATCCGCCCAACGATCGGCGCCTTTCCTTCGGCATCGCGGAGTTGGATAAGATGCTCGGTGGTGGCGTGCGCGAAGGCGATAGCGTCCTCATAGCAGGGGCTTCGGGAACCGGAAAGTCGGTTCTGGCAACTCAGTTCATTGCTGAGGGGATAAGCCATGGGGAATCGGGAATCGTAGCGGTTTTTGAAGAGCGCCCGGAAGCGTATGCGGAGCGGGCCGCCAGTTTGGGCCTGGATCTGGAAACGCCGCTGAAGGACGGAAAACTCGCAATCCTCTATCTCCGTCCCCTCGATCTGTCGGTGGATGAAACCATGCAGTCGATTCTTGATG
>JAJZDO010000021.1 GCA_021805955.1 Acidobacteriota bacterium | reverse complement strand
CGGGTCGAAAGAAAGGCGCGCCGCGGGATGTGCATCAGCGACCGTGAGAAATGCAACCGCAGGAGTTGCGAATGATCAGCCTGGTGGGAAGAATGACCGTCTTCGAGCTGCTGTGCGACCCTTCGCTCAAGCTGTCGAGCAGCATCTGCGTGGCGCACTCGCCTAGCTCGGACGCCGGTTGCCGGACCGCGGTCAACGGTACTGCAAGCAAAGGGGCCAGTTCAAAGTCATCGAAGCCAACGATCGCAACCTGGTCGGGGACGGGGAATGCCTCAGACTGCAGCGACCGCAGAGCTTCGATTGAGGTTACATTATTGAGCGTGAAGAGAGCCGTGGGGGCATTGGGAGCGTGCATTCTGGCCAACAGATGCGGCCTTACTGCCTCGGGCCGATCCACGATCAGTAACTCCGGCTCCAGTCCAGCGTCCTCCATAGCGCGGCGATAGCCCTGGATGCGCTTCCCCACGGAATCGTATTCGCTGTCGTAGCCCGTACATAGAATGTGCCGGTGGCCATGTCCGATCAAATGATTGACGGCCATGATCGCGCCTTCTTCATTTTCCACCAGCACCTGTCCGGCTTCCAGTCCGCTGATCGTGCGGTCCACCATCACAATGGGTAAGCCCGCACTGCGCATCTGTCGCAGCTGGGGCACCAGCTTGCGGTTTGAAGGCACCAGGACAATCCCTGCAATATTGCGCGAGCGCATGATGGTCAATTCTTCGGCTTCGCTCTCCCGGTCGCCCTCGCACGCGAAGATCATCGTGGTGTAGCCGTTCTGCGCGGCGCGCTGCTGAACGGCATGCGCACATTGCGAGAAAAATGTGTCCGCCAGGTTGGGCAGTAAAAGTCCGATGGTGCGCGACGATTGTCCGCGCAGAATCCGGGCCGCTTCGTTAGGTTGATAGTTGAGCCGGGCAATCGCCGCATGAACGCGGCTTGCCATCTCCGCACTCACGCTCTTGTTGCCGTTGATGACGCGTGAAACGGTCATCGTACTCACGCCGCATTCGCGGGCGACATCGGAAATGGTTGTCGTCGCGCGAGGTCGTCTGCCCATGGGTCAGCCCTTATATCCTGCTTGATATTTGCTCGCTTCCGGGGCCAGACATTCTCAGCACAGGGAAACAAGGCCCGATGCAGAAACATGACGACAAATCATCACGCCTGAAGAAGGCTTTTTCAGCCTCCCGGTAGCACCAGGAAACCCTACCGTATATCACGAACTACGAAGGCTGGGCAGAACTTTCTGGGTCGGAGCCCGCAGCGATCCGCGCCCGGGTGCAGCGAGGAGCCATCGAGGAACGATGTCCGGCTTCATGCGAGCGGCCGCCGGAGACGCGGTTGTCCGCGGCGCCAGCCCCGTCCAGCGTAGAGGTTGAGGCCGAACAGAGATTCGGCTATGGGTATAGCAGATAGGATTTCCGTTTCTCTTGAAAGGCGTCGATTGCAGTCTGCCACGATTCAGCGATCGACTGCGGATCATCTCCGGCTTCCAGAGCGCGCATGGTTGCCTGGTTGGCGACCAGCCGGGAGATTGCGTCGAGGTGATAGCTGGCCGGGTAGAGTTTGTGCAGCATAGCGGCCACTTCCAGGCCTAGTTCCGGAGCATTCAGAACGTTGCGCTGCGTAATGACAAACTGCACGCCGCTGCATAGCTGCCCGGCGTAAGGGTAGGGAGCCGCTGGCGTGAACTGCACCGGCACGAATCGCACGCCCGGAATGAATCGCGCGTTCAGCGCCGCCGCGAACTGCGTCGCATGGATCCAGGGCGCACCGATCCAGAGAAACGGTGTATCGGTGCCGCGGCCGACCGAGATGTTGGATGTCTCAATCATCCCGATCCCAGGGTAAAGAGTCGCTTCCTCTAGATTGCGCAGATTCGGTGACGGGTTCACCCACTGGAGAGCGGTCGAGTCATACCAGTCGCCGCGCTGCCAGCCTTCAATCGGCACCACCGTCAGCGCTGCTCCCAGATGGCCCTCTCCGTTGAAGTACCGCGCCAGCTCCCCGAACGTCATGCCGTGGCGGACCGGCAACGGCAGAAAGCCCGTATAGCTGGACTGGCCGGGATCGGAAACCGGCCCCTGGACAAAAGAGCCTGTGATGGGATCGGGGCGGTCAAGCACAACGACGTCGGTCCCCGTCCTGGCAGCCGCCTGCATTACGTAAGCAGCGGCAGTTTCAAAGGTATAAAACCGCACGCCCACATCCCGCAGGTCGATCACAATCGCATCAAGATCGCGTAGTTTATCGATGGGCGGCCGCCGTTGCGCTTCGTTCGAGCCGTAGAGGCTGATGACCGGCAGACCGGTGGCGGCATCGGTTCCGCTGTTGATGTGCGTGGTGTCGAGGGAAGCGCTCAATCCATGCTCCGGACTGAAAAGCGTGGTCACCGAAAGGCCAGGCACGGCTGGGGGCGCGTCATGCGCTAGAACATCAATCGTCCGCCTTCCCTTACCATCGACCGCTGTATCGTTTGTCAGAATTCCCACCTGCAAGTGTCCGCCATGCTTCTGCCGCAGCGCGGCAAGCTGGGCAAAATGATCCTTTTCCAGAACGTCGATTCCTGTAAGAACGGTGCCGTTGCGGCTGCCCCAGCGCCGCATATTCGTCAGCGATTCGTTATAGCCGGTGAGCCGCGCAATCTCCTTCCCGTGCTCCGGAATTTGAATGTTCAACGCCTCCGCCGCGGCGTTGGCTACTTGCCCTTCCACGCCGATGGTGCTCACTCCACCGTTCGGATGCACACGATTGCTCAGCAGAATGACGTAGCTGTTGCTCCACGGGTCCATCCAGATATCTGTCCCGGTAAAGCCCGTATGACCGAATCCTCCCACTGGAAAGAGCTCACCGCGGTTACCCGAAAATGGGCTTTCGATGTCCCACCCTAACCCACGCAGGGAGGTCCCGGTCGCTGGCTGCTGCGGGGTTGTCATCTTCTCCACGGTCAGCCGGTTTACAGGAAAATCGCTCGGCCGCCCGGCGAGCCGGTTGAGGAGCGCCTGGGCGAATAGTGAAACGTCGCTTGCCGTGCTGAAGAGGCCGGCATGTCCCGCAACGCCACCCATGCGCCGCGCCGTTGGATCGTGCACCACTCCCAGCAGCATGTGATGGTTTTCGTCGTACTGGGTGGGCGCAATTTCGGGCCGCCAGCTGGCTGGGGGCAGGTAGCGCGTGTGCGTCATGTTCATCGGCGCGAAGACATATTTTGCGGCGTATTGGTCGAGCGTCATTCCAGTGAGCTTTTCGACCAGCGCGCCCATGACGATAAAGTTAATGTCGCTGTAGCGGAACTGCGTCCCCGGCGGATGATCCGGTTTGACAGCCATGGCCATCGCATACGCAGTCTGTTTGCCGGACCAGGGTTGCTTCAGGTCAAGGTCCGGGGGCAGCCCGGAGTAGTGCGTCATCAACTGCCGGATCGTGATGTGCGCCTTCCCGTTCTGTGCGAACGCGGGAAGATATTTGGCGACGGGATCGTTCAGCCGGAACCGGCCCTGCTGGTAGAGTTCCATCGCGGCCGTCGTCGTCGCCATAACCTTCGTCATGGACGCCATATCGAAGATTGTTGTCTCATGCATCGGGGTGCGCGTGGGCTCCAGCGATCGCTCCCCGTAAGCGCGCTCAAAGACGACCCGGCCTTTATGTCCCACGATGACGACCGCACCTGGAAGCAGATGATTGGCCACTGCCTGGTTGACGATCCGGTCGATCCCGCTGAAGTCTGGCCGCGCAGGTTGTTGTGCGATGGCGCCATGGCAGGCCGGCGAGAGCAGGAAAAGGGTAGCGCACGCAAGCAGTAACCGATGCAACCGTTCAAGCGATGAGTAGATCAAGAGAGTAACTCCAGGGTTTGCGAGCTTTATGCAAGCTCGACGACTTCTTCACGAGCCCCCACATCTGTCCAGAAGCTCGTCACATATCCAACAGCAAAGGTGAACACTGCGCCAAAGACCACGTACCAGGTCCACGCAATTTTGGGTAGCACGACCACGAGACCGGCAACTGCAATGCGAAGCGCATGCGGCTGTAGCCATAACGCTACGTTGAGCGCGAATCCAAAGACCATGCCGACGATGGCGCCCGACTCATTCGCGCGTCGCGTCAGAACTCCGAGCAGGAAAACTCCGAGCAGCGACCCGTAGGCCACGGAGGCGATCGCCAAACCCAGCTCCACAACATGCCCCCCCGTGCGCGACAGGATCGCAAGCGCAAATAGAACGATGGCCCAGCCAACGGTGGTCACGCGCGAAACAAACACCTGGCGCGCGGGGCTCGCCTGTGGCGCAAAGCGAAGATATAGATCGACCACGCTGGTGGAGGAGAGGGAATTGAGCGCTGCGCTGAGGTTGGACATGGCGGCAGCCAGAATTGCCGCCACCATAATTCCGGCGAAGCCGACAGGGAACTTCGCAACGATGAATGCCGGGAACACATCGTCCGCACTCACGAAATGATGCGTGGCTGCCACCCGGGTGTAGTAGACAAACAGAGCCGCCCCAATGCCGAGGAAAGCGAGAAACTGCAGCAGGATGAGAACACCGCTGGCAAGCAGTGCGGCTTGCGAACTCCGCAGATTACGGGCTGCGAGCAGTCGCTGCACCATAAGCTGATCGGTGCCGTGGCTCGCCATGGTGAGGAAGCAGCCGCCGATCAGCCCGGCCCAAAAGGTATACGTGCGCGAGACGTTCAGCGAGAAGTCGAACAGCCGGAACTTGCCCGCGCTGCCGGCCACTGCATGAATGGTGCTCCATCCGCCGGGAACATTGTGCGCCAGCGTCCAGACGGCCAGTCCGATGCCGCCGGCATAAATTCCCATCTGCAGCACATCGGTCCAAATGACCGCCGACAAGCCGCCCTCAAAGGTGTAGATCAGCGTAAGCAAAGAGATGATCGCGATGGAGGCGACATCCCCGGTACCGAGCGCTGCATGCACAACGATGGCAACCGCAAAAACGCGAACTCCTTCGGCCGCCGCTCGTGTCGCCAAAAAGAGGAGTCCAGTGATGCGGTGCAGCCGTGGGCCAAAACGCCGGCCGATCAGCTGATAGGCCGTGAGCAAGCGACCCTCAAAGTAGCGCGGCAGAAAAGCGATGCACACCACGATACGCCCGAGCAGATACCCAAGCACCAACTGCAAAAATCCGAAGTTCCCCGTAAAGGCAAGCCCCGGCACGCTGATGATCGTCAGCGTGCTGGTTTCAGCGGAGACGATGGAAAGCATAATCGCCCACCAGGGAATATTACGGTCGGCGAGAAAGTAGCTTTGCAGTGTACGCTCGGGCTTGCGAAAACGCAGGCCGAACCATGTTATGCCCGCCAGGTACACGCCGATGATCGCAAGATCCGGGGCGTGCAGTCGGGAGTGGGCGAAGGCAGTCAATGGCTAGTCGTTGTCGGTACCGGCGTGGCTGTGGTTGCAGGTGAGGAGGCGGCCGGAAGCGGCGGCAATCCCAGGCTCTCCGGCGTGGGCAAGGTGTGCGTCTGGTACCAGCCGTGGATCACATCTTCAAACGTGTTGCCGCGCTGGATCCATAACTGCATCGCCATTTCATATTGCGCCATAACGGTGTCCAGGGAAAACTCCCGATTTTCTTTCAGCCATGCCGCCCGGTACAGATCGCGCATCAACCCATACCCATCGCGCAGGTCAGAACATTGGCCGTCCACGCCGGTGATGGTTCCCAGCTCATGGATGACATCATGCCGGCCCACTGGATCGTTCTGTTCGCTATAGGCCAGACGGTACTCCTCGACCATCTGCTGCGCCGCCTCGAACTTATAGCCTAGAAAATCCAGCCGTCGCGCACCCATCTCCATCGCATCGATGGCATCGGTCTCCCGCAGGCCGGGAGTGCCGCGTACCTGATCGAGTAGCGTAATGGCGCGCTCGGTATGCAATCGCATCTCCGTCACAACCGGCAGGAGCTTGGCCGAGATCTCCTGACCACGCGCACTCCAGGGGTCCACCCAGAAACTGTAGCGCGTTGTGGAGGCAAGCCCCGCGCCCTCCAGTAATTGCTGGGCCGCCATCAACTCGACCTGCGCCTGGTTGATATCGCCCGTTGGATCGCCATGGAAGAGCGGCCCATACGCTTGCTGAAACTGCGGGATGCTGCTGGTGCCGGGCTGCCACCCGGCCGCCGCACCATACAGCACGCCGTACCAGTCGAGATTAAACAGCCCCTCGCCTTCATCATTCCAGAGCGTGTTCAACTCTCCCGTCGATCCTAAACGCTGGCCGTCCGCAACAAACTCCTGAATATTGTCGAACCCGGCATTGAAATCCGGATAGACGCGGCGCCAGTTGTTAATGCCCGGTGCGACCCACGTCTCCATTCCTGCATTTACGTAGGGCATCAGCCACTTGTCATACCCATCGGGCTGCGGATTGTACACCCACGCGACTGCGATCATGTCTTTGGGCAGCGTCTTCACCAGCTCCGGGCTGTTCATGGCAATGTCGCCCCAGAACAGGATCTTTTTATGCAAGGGCGCCAGCACGGAGTAAATCTGCCGCAGGAACTGAATGTAAACGGCGCCGAGACCCTCCTTCTCGACGCGTGGCTTGGTTTGGCCCTTCCCTAGATCGAAGGTCTCATCCGCGCCGATGTGAATGAACGGGCCCGGAAAAATCTTCGCGATTTCAGTAAACCAACTTTGGATGAGGGGCAGAGATCCCGCTTGCCCGGGCGCGAGAACGCTGCCGTGCGGTGTCTCCGCCAGAGGGGAGTAGACCTCGTATTCGAGCGTGTGATGCAGATGCCCGAAGGCTTCCTGCTCGGGAACAATATCGACGTGATACTTCTTCGCGTACTGAACCAAAGCCTCTACATCTGCCTTGGACATTGCGCCGCCCGGCGCGGCCGCCAGCGGATTCGACCCGTACACAAGCGTGTTCTCAAAATACGGGGAATAAATATTGACCTTATATTCCGACAGGACGCGCACCTGATGTTTCTGAAAAGCGAGCGTTGGCACCGGACCGCGGGATAGATCATCGCTCAGGCCGCGATACCGCATCGCTGGCCAGTCACGAACAGTTGCTGTCGTCAGCGTCGCATCGGCGCCCGTGCCGCGAATCAGCTGCTTAATTGTCTGTGCGCCATAGAACACGCCAGTGTCGCTGGCCGCAATGTCATAAAGTGTCGAGCCCTCAGCCGCCAACGCATAGCCCTCGGCACGCATGGCCGGGTCAAACGTTAAACGGGACTTGGCGAGCACCTCAGCCGCTTTCTTATCCGTCACCCGCAACAGAACGATCTTGACCTTTGCGCCTTTGCCCGAGCGTGCGCGGATTCCGCGCGCCTGCAGCGTTTTTACAAGGTCCTGTGCCGCAAACTGATCCGGCGGGTTCCGGTCGCCGGCAGAAATGGCCACGCCGTGCGATAGAGAGAGTTTCGTGCCCTGATGAAATTCGCGTGGCATCGGGATCAAGAGGGGCATCGCACTCACAGCCTGTGCCCGTGCGGGTGGTGTTCCGTTTTGTGTACGTCCAATTTGGACTGCCCCTGCAAGGAAGCACGCCATCCCTACAAAGAAAAACAACGAAGCTTTGTTGCACCGGGCGCGGCGCACAAGCCCGTTACCTGCAACCATGGGGTCCTCCTGCGGCTGGAAGTGGTTTTTTGGGAAGAGTTGAGCGAGGCTGACGAATGAGACGCCGCGCTGGGTCTTCGAGAGAAGAACCAGCGCGGCAAGACAGCTAGACGGAGAGGGCCAGAATCAATCAGAAGTAGAACTTGCCGCCAAATTGAATTTCACGCGGTGCACGGGTTGCTACTACCTGTCCATAGGAGCTGAAATCCGTATCGGTACCAATTCCACCGCCATCAATCGAAGGTTGTCCAAAGTTCGTGTGGTTGAATGCGTTGAAAAATTCAGCGCGGAATTGCAGGCTCATATCCCTGGGCAGCTTGATGTTCTTCATGCCCGCCAGGTCCCACAGTTCCAGACCCGGACTCAGCAAGACACCGTTCGGGGCAGAACCGAAATGTCCCACTGCATCCTTGAAAGATCCAGTACTAAACCACTGGGACTGCTTCTTGACAAGATGAACCGGCGCCACCTGATCCGGACGTGGGGCAATAACGCTGACATCCATATTGAGGCCACCGGGATACGTACCAGGTACGCAACCCGATGAAGCACCAGCGGGAGTTACGCAATCAAAGGGATCCAGAGACTGGTTAATAATTACCGATTGTCCGGAGTCGAATTGTGTAATGCCGGAAAGTTCCCATCCACCAAGGACATGACCAACCAGCCCTGCCTGATTTTTGTAGAAGGGCAGGTCATAGACGTAATTCGCAACAAACGTCTGCGGCTGGTTAAATTGTGCCGGACCATAATCAGCATTCACGTTGTAGGTATCGTAGGTGGCCGTTCCACGATCGTTGGATTCAGTCGTCAGAGCCCGGCCCCAGGTGTAGGCAACTCCTAGCGTAAGGCCGCTCGGAGAGCGATGCTGCAGGGAAAGCTGCAGGGAGTTGTAGTTGCTGCTGTATTCAGGAAGCAACGAAACAAAGGTTGAATATCCCTGATAGGGAACAACAGCGGTCACGTACGCTAACGGCTTGGCTGCACGCTCTGCCAGCGTTGGCTGGTTCAGGTCGCGTTCTCCAAGAAGGTGACGGCCCTGATTGCCAACATAAGCAACTTCAGCAACCGTATTGGGCATGATTTGGTCTTGTACCGACAGGTTGTAATCCATCAGATACGGCGTCTTCATGCTTGGGTCGCCGGTGGAATAGATGGCGTTGGGTCCCAGTGGCGTGCTGACCGTACCGGAGAGCGGATTATCGAAGCTCGTATTTGTGATGGTTGCGGTCTGGACCAGCGGCGGATCGAAGAAGGCGTTATCTTCCCAGATGCCGTTCAGCATGCGGTCATAGAACAGTCCGAAGCCACCGTGAATCGCAACTTTCGAATCCGTCGATGGGCTATAGGCGAACCCGACACGCGGTGCAAAGTTGGTCTTCGGGTCTGGATTGACGTGCTTGCCGTATGGGGAGCAGCTTGCCGTCGGCGCAATGGCCTGGGCCGTGGCGCAGGTCTTTCCCGTCGGGAAGATCAGGCCGTTGGCATATGTTGCCGGCGTAACACCCTGCCCGGGGACAAAGTTTCCGGCAGTCGGGCTCGTTGTGCCGTCTGAGCTATCAATGATCGCCGCTTTCGCTGGGTTGAAGAGCAGCGGATCAAAGTTGACCAACGTGTCATTGTTATCCGACGGTGAGGGGAAGTAGCTGTAGCGCAGACCGAGATTCAGAGTCAGATTTGGCGCTACGTGGTAATCATCCTGGATGTACGCTTCGAAATTGGTGTAATGCAGATCCGGAATGGTGTCTTTGCTGGCCTGTGTGTACTGCAGCGCCTTGCCCAGCAAAAAGTTGGAGAAGCTGGTGAAGTGAAAATTCGCCGCTCCGGAAGAGGCGTTCTCCGTCTTTACCATCCAGGAGGCCGTGGCGCCTGCCCGGATCGTATGGCGGCCGATCGTCACCGAGTAGTTGTCGAAGATAGTGCGGTCCAGATTTCGTTCCGTGTAGGGATCGACGCCAGATGCAAGACCCTGAACGTTATTGATGGAGATATTCGGGATGCGGCCGTACGGATCGGTGTACTCCGTGTTGTTCGTCAGATCCTTGCCAACTGCCGGATTGTTCACGATACTGCCTGGCTCAAAATTTGCCGAAATCTCGCCCTGCGAGAAAGCAAACTCCGTTTCATTCACCATCCGCGGCGAAATTGTCCACGTAAGGTTTCCCACCACGTTCTGCCCAGGAGCATTCACCGACGCCGCGGCGACTCCAGGGAAGTTCGAGCCGGCAAAGAGGCCTTGCGGAAAGTTCTCCGGCGTCTCGTCCTGAATCGCGCGACCAAAGAAGTGCAGCTTCTCGTTGATGTTGTAGTCCAGGCGGACCAGGTCTTCCCGCGTATTGGCCAACTGCGAATACGAGAAAACATATTGGCCATTGGGATTGTTGGCGGGGAAGTTGTCGTATAGGTTCTTCAGGTAAACCTGGGAATTCTTGCTGTAGCACGTCGGATTCAATGTGGTCGTCTGCGACGCTGGGTCGTAGGTCGCGCATCCAGCCGGAGCTGTATTCACGATATTCCCCGGGAAGACACCGTTCAGCTCCGCGTTGCTGGGCGGAGTTACGCTCGCGGTGACCGGATTGCTGTTCTTGCGCCACTCTTCCGACCAGAAGAAGAACGTTTTATTCTTCGCGGTGTTGTAGACCTTTGGGATGTACAACGGACCGCCAATGGCGAATCCATAGTCGTTGTAGTGCTGGACAGCGCGTGGCAAGCCGGACTGCTTGTTGAAATAGCTATTGGCGTTGAATGCGGTATTGCGGTCAAACTCATACGCCGCGCCGTGAAAAGAGCTGGTTCCCGAACGTGTTTCGACGAGGATCTGACCGCCGCCGCTGCGTCCGTACTCTGCGTCATAGGTGCTGCGTTCCAGCGTGAACTCCTGAATGGAGTCAACACTTGGAACGTTGAGCAGCGTCAGGTTGGAACCGCTATCGTTAATGTCGGCGCCATCCACCGTCCAGTTGTTGGCCGAGCCGCGTGCACCGTTGACGAAGACTTGATCGGTATTGCTCAGGCCAAATCCGACCAGACTGGGCAGAGCACTGACTACGCCGGTTTGCAGGGTAACCAGCTGCTCAAAGTTCCGGTTGTTCAACTGCAATTCCCGAACCTGCTTGCCGGAGATGGTGCCGGCCAGTGCACTGGTCGTAGTGTCCAAAGATACCGAGCTTTGGCGCACTGTGACGGTCTGGTTTACGGAGCCGGGCTGCAGTTGCGCATCGACGCTGCGTATCTGCGCGACATACAGCGTGACGTTCGAGGCTGTATATGTCTGGAAACCAGGTGCCGTCACCGTCAGGGTGTATGTGCCGGCTGGAATGTGCGTAATCGTATATCCGCCGCGCGAATTCGTTTGAATGGTGCGTGAAGATCCATTCACGCCATTTTGCTGGACTGTCACTGTGGCGCCCGAAACGACCGCACCGGTCTTATCCGTTACGGTACCGGTAAGAGTGCCTTGCAGTTCCTGGGCATGCATCCCGGCTGGAAGCATCAGCAGCAAGACGGTCATCGTTGCGATGAGAAGCTTTCGTAGTGACATTCCGGAGAGACCTCACAAAAATGGTTAGTCGAGCGGTGTGTAGCAAACGACAGCAAACGTTTGCGTCTAATGGAAATCCACGCTAATGGCTGGGCTGGTTGATTGTCAACAAAAACCTTGGGGGCAGTGGATAAAGCCGCGGAAACTGGTGTTTGTTGCCGGGTGTGGGATGATGACTACAACCACGATGGGGAAGAACGCCATGCCACGTACCCTTGCGAAAACAAGCGCGCTGCGCCGTGCTTTCGTTCGCGGTATCGTTATCTTTGGCTTGCTCGATGCCGCGTGGGGACAGGCCCCTCCAAGCGCCTCGTCGGCAGCCGGCAATGCCCGCGCCCTGCAGTCGCTGTTGGTAGACGGAACGCAGGCCCTCCGCGATGGCGATAATGTCCGGGCCGAGCAGGATTTTCAGCAGGCCTCGCGAATGGCTCCTCAGTCGATCCAGATTCTCAACGATCTCGCGATTGCTCTGGCGCGGCAGGGCAAGGAGCCGCAGGCGATTAAGGTCTACAACCGCGCCCTCCGCCTGCAGCCCGGCAATGCCATCACGCGCCGCAACCTGGGCATCGCCTACTTCCGCGCGCAAAGGTACGCAGACGCGCTGCCGTATCTGGAATCGTCGGCAAAGGCGTCGCCCACGCTCCAGTCGCTGGACTTGACCGGCGTCGATCTCTTTGCCCTCAATCGATACGCAGACGCAGCGCAGTACCTGGAGCGGGCCAGCCGCATGCAGCCCAGCGATATTCAGACATTGGATCTCCTCGGGAAAGCGTACTGGCGTGCCAAAAATTACAAAGGCGTAACTAGCGTGTTTGATCGCATTATGACGATCAATCCCAACTCGGCGCCCGCGCATTACATGCTTGGTCTGGCCTACGACCTGACGGCCAGAGAGGATGATGCCTATAAGGAGTTTTCAGCCGCACTTGCGGCCGACCCGAAGTATCCGGGAGCACACTCCAGTCTGGGTCTGATCGACTGGCGGATGCATCGGGCTTCCCAGGCCAGGCAGGAGTTTCTCGCAGAACTGGTGCAACATCCGG
>JAJZDO010000749.1 GCA_021805955.1 Acidobacteriota bacterium | reverse complement strand
CTGCTGCTGACGCTGCGCGGCGATCGCATCGTTCAGGAGTTTACAGAAATTCTGGATGAGTATGTCGAGACACGCTACGGAGCATCCCAGCCGAAAGATTTAGTGGGCGCTCACTGATTCGGGAACTGACGGCTCCGGCTGCACGGTACAGGATTCCGTCGCAGGCTTTGCAGCTTTCTTGCCGGACTTCTTCAATAACTGGTTCAGCGTTGTCGAATCCAATTCCTCTTCTAGACATTTCTGCGCCTTGCGGAAGACACCTCTCATGGTCTTTTTCAGGTCGCGTGTTTCCACGGAGTCTTGCGCGGTCTGGTGGAGCAGTTCCCCGACATCGAGCGCCCGATAGATATCGCGCAGCGTGATCTGCTTTGGACTTTTTGCCAGCCGCGTACCGCCGGATGGGCCTTTCACGCTGGAGACCAGACCGGCACGGTTGAGCAACGAGAGCAGTCGACGAACGACGACGGAATTGGTGGCGAGAGCGGACGCGAGTGCCTGTGAAGTATGAAATTTTTCTGGTTCCGTCGCCATCAACGCCAGCGCTTCAATTGCCGTCGAAAACCGTAGATTGGCTGCCATGTGCCCAAAAATACCACAGTTCCTCGATTCTGACTCAGGTTCCTGGGGCGATTCCACGATTGAATGAATCCAGGGCAGTCTGCCCTGATAAGAACAAACGATTGCCGAATGCTACCATCAAACTTTTACGCGGGAGATCGTTCTGATTTGAAGATACTTTTTGTAGGAGATATTTTTGGAGGCGCCGGGCGCAGGATTGTCCACGCCCATCTGGGCCACCTGATCGAAACCCATTCGGTCGACCTGGTGGTCATCAACGCGGAGAATTCCGCTGGCGGCTTTGGGGTAACGCCCAACATTGCCGAAGAGTTATTCAACCTGGGGGCGCATGTGCTGACCACAGGCAACCACATCTGGGACAAGCGAGAAATTATCGACTGGATGCATTCCGTATCCGAAGATAGCCATGAGCGGCCCCGCCGCTTGCTGCGACCTGCAAACTACGCACCTGGAACGCCGGGCCGCGGCGTCTATGAAGGCAAATTAGCGGATGGGACGGCGTATGCCGTCATCAACCTGCAAGGCCGCGTCTTTATGGCCGCGAGCGACGATCCCTTTCGCGCTGCCGATGCGATTCTCAAAAAATTGCAGGCCAAGGTCATCCTGGTGGATTTTCACGCTGAGGCAACATCGGAAAAAGTCGCATTGGGCTGGTATCTCGACGGCCGGGTGACTGCGGTGCTGGGAACCCATACGCACGTGCCGACCGCGGACGCACGTGTTCTGCCGGGCGGAACTGCGTTTCAAACCGATGTCGGGATGAGCGGTCCCTACGACAGTGTGATCGGGGTCGAAGTTGAGCAGGTGCTTGATCGGTTTTTGCGCGGTATGCCGGCCAAGTTCGATGCAGCCAAGAAAAATCCAAAGATGTGCGCCGCTTTGATTGAGTGCGACGCGGCCACGGGACGCGCCGAGTCGATCCGTCACTTTATACTTGGCGAATAAGCTGAACAGCATCGGCAAAAACAAGACCGGGCATCCAGTTGGATGCCCGGTCTTGTTTGCGTGCCACAACAACTAACGAGCGTGGTGGTGCGTGGTGTGATGGGTGGGTCTTGGCTTTGTGGTCGGAGGCGCAATACCGTCCTTCATGATGATCATGGGAGGGTTCTGCGTGTACGAGTCGAAAGTCGCGATCAAATTCACCATGGAACCGATGGTGGGCGGCGTTTTCAACGGTGTCTTCATGTTCACGGTGAAGTCCGCCTTATTGGATTGCTGGGCATCGTCGGAGACGGCCAGTTCGATGGAATCCGGCGTCGCCGAAATCACCTTTCCAGGCACTTTGGTTGTCAAGTCCTTCATCGTGTCCCAGACCTTGCTGGCATCGTCCGGAGTTCCATTGGCCAGAACAAACTCCTTGTCCGTCAGCGCCATGGTCTTCAGATCCGGCGTTGATGTAACGGCGTTGTGGGCCAACTCCTGCGGAGACGGCGGCGGCGGCGCGGGGGCAATGGTGAAGCCGGCGGACGGTATCAAAGAAGCCTTCGCCTGAGTCTGGACCTGATCGAATCCATCCATGCCGCCGTGGTACTTCTTGTACCAGTACTGGGCAGCCTTCTGAATCTCATCCTTGAACGGCTCTGGAGCGTAGGCGGCCGCGCGGGACAGATACCAGACTGCATTCACCAAATCCTGCGGCGCTTTCTGGACATACGCGGTCCCGAGCAGGTAGGTGTCTTCAATGCCCGGGCCAGCCGTCTGCTGCGCCGCCGGCATTGCTTTCAATTCTTCCAGGAAGTACTTGATCGCGTTCGGATAATCCTTTTTCTCAAGATCGTCGTTGGCAATTGCGCCATAGAACAAAGGCGTAACCGCCGTCTTCATCTTGCCGAAGTTGGCAGCATCAGCCCCCTCAGGAGCCGGAGCCGTCAGGCCTGCCTGTGCATCTTTGGCAGCCTCATCCAGCAATGGCAGCGCTTGCGTGGGATTGGACTTCTGACCAGCCTGTGCCTTCAAAAGGTAGGTGCTCAGGGCCAGAGCACGCAAATCTGTCGGATCGATTTGTAGCACTTGCCGCGCCGCGCCCAGCGCCTTGTCCGGATTGTTGGTTTGCATGTAGGAGTCCATCAGGATTTCGAGCACCTGCTTTTTGACCACGCTGTTGGGATATTGCTGCAGAAATCCTTCAATCGCCGATTCCTTGCCCTGGGGTGTAGGTTGACTGATGGCAGCGTTGTAGGCGTTGTATTCCGCAGGATCTTTGATGGTGATCGTGCCTGGGGCTGCAGCTTGCGCCTGCATCATCATGGGAGCGGCACCAATAGCGGAGCTAGCCAGCGCCAGCACCGTGACGTACAAAATCTTTTTCTTCATCGATCACTCCTCGCGAACGAGTGTTTCATTTTGGAATATAAATTATGCCACGCGCTCGTCTGCCAGGGCTGCGCCTGCGACAGGCTCCGGGAACTTCAGACGGAGGCATCGTGACGAATGACTTTGACTGAACAGACTATGCCGCATTTGTGTGGTTAGCAGGATTATAAGACCGAAATATCCGGTTCGTGTCAGTATTCCACTCAGTGTCCATCTGACGCAATAGCCTTTCTCTCTGTACGATGCAAGAAGGAGACGATCGGAATGAAACGTTGGCCTGTAAAACTTGGGAATGTACGGTTGCTGGCGCTTGGTCTCGCCCTGACGTTGCTAGCAGCGATGTGGTTGATAATGAGAGTTTTTGGCTGACGGTCGCACGAAGGCAACGCAATCGCACAGCATCGAACATTCCAAACGAGGGATTGCAACCGTGAACCAGCCCGCAACACTCACCGACCAGATCGCCGTCGTTACCGGCGCCAGCCGCGGCATTGGCGCCGCAATCGCGCGCAAGCTGGCTTCTCTGGGAGCGCAGGTTGTTTTAACAGCAACGAACCCGAATCAACTGAGTAAGGTTGTGGCTGAGATTCGCGCGGCGGGTGGCCGTGCCGAATCGCGCACCTGCGATCTGACACAGCCTGAGCAGATTGAGACGTTTGTGCGACTCGTATTGGAAACGCACGGGCATTGCGAGATCCTCGTTAACAATGCAGGGGTGGGATGGTTTCAAGGCCCATTACACGAGATGCCTCCCGAAACCTTGGAGCACATGTTTGCCATTAACCTACGGGCGCCGTATTTGATGCTGCGCGCATTCGCGCCCACGATGATTGCGGCCAAGAGGGGACACATCTTCCATCTTG
>JAJZDO010000523.1 GCA_021805955.1 Acidobacteriota bacterium | reverse complement strand
CGGCATTCATTACCTGGGAATGGATGAGCCTCGTCTGGTGGCCTTTGCTCGTTCGATGGCAGCGTGCGGGCTACAAGTGTTGACCCCCGAGTTACCGGACAGCCGCGACTATCGCATTCAGCCCTCCGATGTGCAGTCTATTGGGGACTCTGTGCAATGGTTGCAGAACACCACGGGCCGCCCAGTTGGCTTGATGGGTCTGAGTTTTTCTGGCGGACTGGCGCTGATGGCTGCGGCCACACCGCCATTTTCCAACCGAATTTCTTTTGTTTTCTCCGTAGGCGCGCATGACGATCTCTATCGAGTCGCTACCTTTTACGTCACAAACGCGGACCCACTTCCGGATGGAGACGTGGAGCGTGCCAAGCCCAATGACTATGGGCCATGGATTGTTGAATACGAGCATCTCGAGGATTTTGTGCCAGCGGCGGATGTGACAGAGATTCGACCCGTCTTGCGCGCTCGCCTCTATGAAAATTCAGCGCTGGAAAAAGAATTGCTTGCCCATCTGACGAATGCACAGAAGGCCGAGTATGCACAGATCATCGACGCTCCGCGTCAGGACGTTGCTCTGTTTACCTCCAACAAAAAACATGCTGCGGAAATGGCTGCCGTGTCTCCGCATGGGAACCTGGCGGGGCTGCATGTGCCGGTGTATTTGCTGCATGGGCGAGGCGATACGCTGATTCCCTTTGCAGAGGCGGAATGGCTGGCGCAGGAGTTACCGCGCGGAACTCTGAAGAGGATGCTGATCAGCCCGCTGATTGCGCATGTCAATACAAACCATTCCAAGCCGAACATTTGGGATGAATGGCAACTCCTTCACCTGCTGGCTCAAGTGATGGAGCATGCCGAGCACCCATAATCGATCCAGGCCAACCGCTTCCCTCCGATTCGGTATCGGCAGAAAAGGTTCATTCTCTGAAACAATGAGGACGCGCTGAACTCTCGATGTGAGGTACAGTAACCAGCATGCACTCAATCGAGAGAGACGCCCGTTCTCGCGATGAAAATGCCGAATCAACGCATACTCTGCCGCGCGTTCTAGGTCCATGGCAGGCCACGGCCATTGTTGCGGGCACGATCATCGGCAGCGGCATCTTCCTCGTCCCGCAAGAAATGACGCGGGCCGCGGGCTCGTCCAGCCTTGTCTATCTTGCTTGGATTGCCGCGGGAATTCTTTCTTTGTTTGGCGCGATGACATACGCCGAACTGGCAGCGATGCGCCCCTTTGCAGGCGGAGAGTATGTCTACCTCCGCGATGCCTACGGTGAACTGCCTTCCTTTTTGTATATGTGGACATGGTTCTCGCTGGCCAAACCCGCCTCCATTGCCAGCAGCGCCATCGGTCTGGTTCGCGTGCTGGGTATTTTTTCTCCGCTGATATGGTTGGGCCAGCCGCTGCTGTTGCATCCTTTTCGATTGGAGTGGGGACAGATTGTTGGGATCGGCGTGGTATGGCTCATCACCGGTCTTAACTACCTGGGACTCCGCCGCGCCGGAGAATTTCAACTGGTCTTCACGCTCCTGAAGGTCGCGTTGATCGCAGCAATTGTGTTTTTTTGCTTCCACAGTTCGCTCGGCCATCGCGAGAATTTTGCGACCATTTTTCCCGGAGCGACCGGCGGTGTGGCCGGATTTACCGTGGCGATGATCGCGGCCCTGTGGGCCTATGACGGCTGGAACGATCTGAACATGGTTGCCGGCGAAATCAAGCGTCCGGGACGCTCCATTCCACTTGCCCTTGTCGCGGGAGTTTGTCTGGTGGCACTACTTTACATGCTGACCAACGCCGCCACTGGATATCTGCTGCCAGCGACCGCGATCGCCAACTCTCCGCGTCCGACCGCCGATGCCATGCTGCTAGCCGTGGGAGCGTGGGGCGCGGGACTGGTTTCCATCGGCATGGCGATCAGTATTCTTGCGTCGCTGAATGGGACCGTTCTTTCCGGCGCCCGCATCCCTTTTGCCGCAGCGCGAGATGGAATATTTTTTCGCTCCATGGCGCACATTCATCCGAAGTTCGAAAGCCCGTCGGTATCGCTCGGCGTGCAGGCCGCTATGTCCACGGTACTTCTATTACTGGTGGGACGATTTCAGGCCTTGTTTGAGCTGGCTTTGCTGGGGGAGTGGCTGTTCTACATGCTGACAGCAACAACCGTCTTTGTTTTTCGTCGACGCGAACCGGCACGGGAGCGCCCGTATCGCGTACCTTGGTATCCGGCATTGCCTGCAGTGTTTGTTGCCGCCGCCGTGCTGGTGATTGGCTACATTCTACGCAGCAATCTGAAGAATTCTATTGGCGGTCTGCTGGTGATTGCGCTCGGCCTGCCGATGTATGTATGGATGCGATACCGTAGACAGAACAACGCCGCGTCGTGACAGCCGTTCTTTGAGATTGCGTGGATCACGCGCTTACTTCTGGCTAGCTTCGATCAGGCCTTGATATAGCTCCATGGTTTGATCGGCAATGGCGGACCAGGCAAACTTTTCTTCCACGCGCCTGCGGCCCGCTTCGCCAAATTGATCGCATTTTTCCGGGTCCTCCAATAGATTGGAAATCTTCGCGGCCAGGTCGCGCGCAAACTGCTGAGGGTTTGCCGGAAATCCTGTCGTTCCGTCTGCCTCGAATGGCACCAGATATCCCGTCTCGCCATCGACCACGACCTCAAGAATTCCTCCCGTGGCGCTGGCAACTACGGGAGCATGACAGGCCATCGCTTCCAGATTGATGATGCCAAACGGCTCATAGACGGAGGGGCAGCAGAAAACGCGCGCGTGGCTGTAGATCTGAATCACTTCCGGCTTGGTCACCATTTTTTCAATCCACACCACATGCGGGTGCGACGCCTGCGCCTCGACTACTTTCTGCCGCATCTCAGCAGCAATCTCGGGCGTATCGGGTGCGCCGGCACACAGCACCACCTGGGTATCGCGTGGCAAGTAGCGGATGGCCTCCACCAGATGGGTAACGCCCTTCTGTCGCGTAATGCGGCCAACAAATAAAACATACGGTCGCGCGGGATCGACGCCATATTTTTTCAGCGCGGTCGTGTCGTTGGTCTGGTCATATTCGGCAAGGTCGATACCGTTGTAAATCACATGAATTTTCTCCGGCTGCAGCTCCGGATACACGCGCAGAATGTCTGCCTTCGTACCGTTCGATACCGCGATCACCGCATCGGCATCGAGGATAGCGGTGCGTTCCATCCACGAACTCATCGCATAGCCGCTGCCGAGTTGCTCCGCCTTCCACGCGCGCAGCGGTTCCAGGCTATGCGTGGTGAGTACAAAGGGAACATTGAAAAGTCTCTTCGCCAGAAAACCGGCCATCGACACATACCAGGTGTGGGTGTGCACAATGTCGATCGTCGTCAGCGTTTTCATCTGCAGCAGGTTGAGGCTGAACGCTTCCAGCGCGGTGTTAAATTTCTCCTGAGTACCCTTTGTCAGTTCCGTCCACGGTTCCTCGCCGCGTACGTGCAGATTGCCCTGGTCCAACTGTTGATTGCCCCAACAACGGACTTCCACTTCAATCTTCTTGGCCAGTTCACGACTCAGATACTCGACATGCACTCCTGCGCCGCCATACACGTTGGGCGGATATTCGCGCGTCATCAAACCTACTCGCAAATCAATTCTCCTGACATTCTGCAAAGCTTCGATGCTGAATTCCCTGCCGTGCTGCGCGTGTCCATGAATCCTCGGCGAGAAAGGTTATTCTAAAGCAGTTCGATGGTACCTGGTATCGCATCCATA
>JAJZDO010000953.1 GCA_021805955.1 Acidobacteriota bacterium | reverse complement strand
GCAATGTTCTTTATCCTCCGGCGTCGACTCAAGATTCTGTCTCAGAGCGGGTGGCTGGAATCGATACGAATCGGGATGAACGCCTATTGAACGCGCGGCAGGTGGCTGACCGGCTGGGCGTGTCGGAGCGGTTTATTCGTGACCATACCACGCGGCGGTCTCCCAGAATCCCCGCAGTAAAGCTGGGAAAGCTCATTCGCTATCGCCGCGCCGACGTGGATGTTTTCATGGCGGAGTTGGACACACTTCCCACTTCCCGTCGCTCGCGTCTTGGTGTATGAAGGAATTGTTCTCCACGACCAGGATCAGAAGCAGAAAGCGGAGAACCAGATGGCAATGAAATACCAGAAAGGAACTGTCTACCTGCAAGGGCAGAAAGTGAAGATGTGGTACGGCAAATATGTTACCTACGGTCGAGATGGACAGGGAAAGGAGGTCCGAAGACATCGGAATGTTGCGCTTTGTCCGAAAGCGAACACGCCGAAGTGGAAGGCGGAGCAGATGCTACGCGAGATCATCCTGCGCGAGTGCGGTGCGACAAGTCAAAGTCCTGCACTTGCGGCTGATGATTCCGTGACCTTCCGATGGTTTGTCAAAGAACGCTACATCCCGATGCGACAAGGCAAATGGAGTCCGGCCTATCGCAAGACGAATGCCTACCAGCTTGAGCACTATCTGGTCTCGAAATTTGGAGATCTGCCGTTGCGCAAACTGGATGCTTTTCAAATCCAGCTATGGTTGAACGGCATGGCGGAACAAGGGTATTCGGAAGCGGTAGTTCGTTCGTGCTTTTCCAACATCCGGGCAATCACCCGCATGGCAAGGAAGCAGAAGTACATCACGGAAAACCCAGGAGAAGATGTGAGCATGCCTCAGGCAAAGTTAGCGGAGAAGCCGGTGATGACGCGGGAGCAGATTCTTGCGCTGATCGGAGCAATGGAGGACATGCACGACCTTTGCCTGCTTTGCGTGGGCATTTTCTGCGGTCCACGAGCCAGCGAGGTCATGGGGCTGCAATGGAAGTCCTGGACGGGAGAGGCGCTCATGCCCTTCGGAACTGCGTACGAAGGACAGTTCTACAGCGGGCGAATGAAGACGCGGCAGAGCAAAGCTCCGATTCCGGTACCAGAGCAGGTACGACCCATTATCGAACGCTGGAAACAACTCTGCATCGACCCTTCGCCGGACGCTTTGATGTTCCCCACGTTCGGTCGCGGGGAACGAAAAGGCCAGGCAGTGCCACGCTGGGGCAAGAATTTCCTTCGCTGGTGGGTCCGTCCGATTGCTCGAAAGATCGGTATCCCGGATCGACTTGTTACTTTTCAGGTGATGCGGAAAACGCTCGGTACCGACATGCAGCAGCATGGAACATTGAAAGACACCCAGAGCCTGCTGCGTCACGCCAGCATTCGTACCACGGGCGACGTGTATGTTCAAACCATCGAACAGAGCGTCGTGGCTGCGGTGAACTCACGTACTTCTGCGGTATTGGGAGACTGGCTCGCGCCGGTTGACAAGCTGGGCCTGAAGGGAAGGAATCCGAAGGGTCAGGAAGCAATTCGGCGAAGTTCGGCGAAGCCGGAAGAGGAGGTGCTTGCAAGTTGTTGATTAATTGGCTCCTCAGGTAGGACTCGAACCTACAACCCTTCGGTTAACAGCCGAATGCTCTGCCATTGAGCTACTGAGGAGTGTCTGGCGCTATGACTCTTCTAACAAACTATCAAACCGCGCCGTTGGAGTCAAAACGCTTTTGTCCAGCGCACGTCGAGCGCAAGATGAGCCGCGTTTGCCCGATCGGCTGCATGTGTCGCTGCCGGGCCAGGGTGATCCGGTGGACCACAAGCGGGTCTACCGAATCGACGGCGAAGAAAGCCCGGCGCTACACCGAAAGAAACGTGGATTTGCGTGCGCCAGAGTTGACTGCCTGACGTGTTCGCCCATGACGAGACAAGGCCTGCACCCAGACCAGCACCAGATTTAGCACCCGACTCAACGCCAAGCCAGCTTCGGGACCGGCATCGGGACAGCCTCGGGATAGCCGATGGAAATTCACAACGGGTCAGTTGCATCTGCAGCATTGAGGTTTATTCTTGTAGGTACCGTAAGCGGAGTGCCGAGTAACAACAAAAACGGTTAAGGCTTCAGAAGGATTAGCGAGAAACGCAAGCCTGTCCGTGGCACTTTTTAAAGTCAAGCGTTCTGCAATGTTTTCGTTCCGCTTCTGTGAGCATCATCTCTACTGAAACAAAAGGGTACCTGTGAACCTGCCCAACTCCATCACGATGAGCCGGATCGCCATGATTCCGCTGTTGCTCTGGCTACTCTCCTCGCGGTTCCCCTGGCACACAAGCTGGGGATTGCAGGAGATTCTGGCTTCTCTGCTCTTTGTGCTGGCCTCGGTCACGGATGGGGTGGACGGGTATCTGGCGCGGCGACGCGGTCAGATCACAACCATGGGCATTCTGCTCGATCCTCTGGCAGACAAGATCATGGTCACTTCGGCCTTTGTCGCTTTGGTCGCGTTTAATCCCTCTGTGGTCAGAGTCTGGATTGCGGTCATCATTATCGGGCGCGAGTTCCTGATCTCCGGGCTGCGCTCGATTGCGGCCTCCGAGGGATTCACCATCCAGGCCAGCGACCTGGGCAAGCTGAAGACCGTGGTGCAGATTGTGGCCGTGACGTCGGCGATACTGGCGCATCGCTGGGATGCGTGGCACGTCGGAGGATTCATCATGCCGGTGGAGTCGATCGCAATTGCAGCCATCTACTTTGCCGCGCTGGTTTCGACCATCTCTGCCATCGACTATTTCTGGGGATTCTGGAAGAAGATCGATGGCGCAGCAAATGCTCGACGCGCCACCTCGGTGCTGATCCGCAATCGCTCGACCTCACGCTGAGACGAGCGCAGACTCCAGGCTGCGTGCTGAAGAAGCCGACGAGCTGGCCGCAGCCGTTGTCGAGCCAGTATGCGTGCTGCGGGTGAGCCGATGCACGAAATGATACGGCGGCCACGGTCCTGAGAGCTGCAACTGGCACTCCTTCATCATCGGCACGGTGGAAGCATATTTGTTCTGGTAGCGCTCAACGCACTTTCGGTCGATCAGGTGCGCTATATCCAGCAGCATCTTGCCATTTTCCAGCACGCGACAGGTCACCTCTTCATCGAGAGGCGCGAACATGCGATGCAACTGGAAGCTGACGGCACGCGCGCGCGTTTGACGCTCACGCTGACGAGAGGCCGTTTCCCGAAGATTGGACAGATAGGCGCGGCCGACCGTTTCGCTGCAAGGGGTCACCCCGAGATCGCGACAGCAGTCCTCGACCACCACCTTGAGATGCATCTCGGTTTTGCCTTGAAGCCGCTCCAGGTTGCAGGCAAACTGACGCTGATTGGAGCGGATGGATTTGCGCAGGCTTTCGTCGTCCTGAAAGACGGTACCAAAGCGGAATGGCAGCACCGTCGACTTCTGGAAACACTCTGAAATCACACGCGCGTGATCCATGCCGGAGCGCTGCGTCAGGGCCTCCGAAGCCGAATATTCGCTGACGACGATGGCTAAATCGCTGGCCGGATACAGGAAGACCTGACTGCCACCAATGCCGGTAACAGATTCGAGTGGAACTGGTTTTCGATGACGGGCTAACTCCGAGAAAGACTGCTTTTCACTGACACAATAGGCATACCATGCCATATTTGACACTCCCCGCAACGGCGTCCGATGCGCCATCTTCTTGTGGAGTTCCTCGAGGAGAACTCCTC
>JAJZDO010000341.1 GCA_021805955.1 Acidobacteriota bacterium | reverse complement strand
ATAAATGAGCTGACCGTTTTATGTAGAAGAACTCATGCTCTTGGGGATTTTGTTGGTTGGGGTTCGAAATGCCTCTTGCGTAGTATTTCGCCCATATTTTTCCAATATTCACTTTTCATTCCGTGTACAACTGGGTGTGGCGTAAGCACCACGGTTGTCGTATTGATTTTTACCGGCTCGCCGGTATTCAACTCGCGTCCGGCGATCTCTGCCCAGCTTTTTTTGTCCTTCAAGCCATACATGACTACGAACGCAGGTTTGTGCTCCTGCAATCTTTGCCGAATGAATTCGATCCTTTCCGGCCGGAATTGATTGTGGTCCATGGGCGCTTTGAGACTTCTGGCAGCCAGCCCCGACAATTCGATTACGCAAGTCTGGCCGTTGCCTTGCATCCCCCAGTGATTGCGTTGATAAGCGCGTAGATTCTCTCTGTCGGTGCTCTCACCGAGAAAAGCCATCAACAGCAAAATCAGGGGTCTCCAGGTTGATTGAAGAGATGGCGGTGGCATTTCTCGATGACGGCTGTCGTCTTCAATATGCATGTGAAAGAGCTTGCAGTCGCATAGGTGGTCCGCGCCAAGTTCAAGCCAAGCGTTGAGTCGGCGATTGTTATCATCGGGTTCCTCGCGACCCTTCCCTTGCTCTGGCCCAATAAACCAGTACGGAGCCTCCCATCGCCCATATCCGTAGCATTTCTGTGTCATTTCGCGTTCAGGATCGTCCATTTGCATCTCCGAGAATGCAGTTTTCTATTCGTGTGTAGGTTTGGCGGCCCGCTCGCCCAGCGCTTTCTCCGGCATCACCACCACAATCGTTCCCTCCGGGATCGATCCTTCCAGCAGAGAGATTTTGCCTTCCTTCACGATGCCGCGCAGCGGGCGTACCGGCAATGCAGCCGCCGTCGCTGGAACCGAACCGCTGGATGGGACAAACGCGCTCTTTGTTTCCGGCTTTCGCCGCATTCCGCGGTCCATGGCCTGGTTGGCGAGTTCATCGGCTTTTTGGTTCTTTCCGCGCAGCACGTGTTCGATCTGGAATGCCTCCAGCCTGGCCGCCTGGCGCTTGGCTTCGTCGTAAAGGGGTTTCAATTCAGGGCTTTGCACCCGGTATTGGCCGCGCATCTGTTTCACCATCAGTTCGGAGTCGGAGACCACTCGCAGGCGGGCATGCCCTTGCGCCACGGCAAATTCCAGGGCCGCCAGCAGCCCCGAATACTCCGCGACATTGTTGGTCCGCATGCCGATGAATTCGCTCAATTCCGCCAGAACGGTGCCGTCCTCCGCCTGAACGACAACCCCATAGCCAGACGGCCCGGGATTGCCGCGGGAGCCGCCATCGGTGTAAGCGGTCACCCAGCCGGTTGCATTCGGGCCAGAGGTAGGTTCAGGAGAAAACATCGAGGATTGCGAGTTGCCGGCGGGAAGTTTGGTGAGGGGGGCCATGGGCGTAAGTTTAGCGGATTCTCCCCGAGCGCACGCCGCAAAATACGGCGGCAGCAGAAACATCTGGATGAGGAGTCTAGCCACGAACCGGCTCACGTTTTCCCGGTTTTTTCGTCCCACCAATGGAGAGACTTATATGGAGATGCGACGGTTTGCAGTTTTACCGCTTGAAACACTCCCGTTCCCGCAAAACTCGTCTGCGCCCCCACGCATACAATCGAAGACGAGAATGTACGCCGATAGCACAGCGCGGGTGCAGGACGCCGAACTCATTCGCGAGGCACAGAAAGGCTCACGCGAGGCCTTCGACGCGCTCGTCCGGCAGTACGACCAGGCAGTGCTGCGTCTGGCCATGCACCTTACCGGCTCCGAGCAGGACGCCCAGGACATCCACCAGGAAGCGTTCCTGAAGGCGTATCGCCACATCGGCAGCTTCCGCTTCGAGTGCTCGTTCTATACCTGGATTTACAGGATCGTCACCAATCTGTGCCTCGACCATTTACGGCGGCGCAAGACGCGGCGGGAAGACTCCGCCATCATGATCGATGCGGCCGGCGAAGAGCACGACACCATGACCAACGTGTCCGATGAACGGGCCATGGCCAATCCTGCGCGCGAACTGGACCGGAAGATACTTGCGACGCACATCCAGTCCGCCCTGGAGACGCTCACCCCGCGCGAACGGACCGTCTTCGAATTGAAGCATTACCACGGTCTGCGCTTGCGGACCATTGGCGAGATGTTGAACACCACGGAAGAAACGGCGAAAAATACGCTGTTCCGTGCCACGCGCAAGCTGCGCATGCAGCTGGCGGAGCTGCGGTAAGCGGTATGGTTCGTTTTACTTTAAGGAGCAGGCCATGAAGTGTGAAACAGCACAACGTTCGATTGTGCAATATGTCTACGGAGAGCTGCCGGACGAAGGCTGCCACCAGTTGGAACAGCACGTTGCGGGCTGCGAAGCTTGCCGCAACGAGCTACAGGTTTACGAGGCGCTCCGCCAGGCCTTGCTGCTCGCTCCGGTAGTGGAGCCTTCTGCGAGTTTTGTTGCGGAGAGCCGTATCCGGCTGGACGACGCGCTGGACCAATTGCCGCCGCCGAGTCTGGGCATGCGCCTGGAAACAGGCATCTTCGGATTTTTTGCCCAGCTACGCGCCGCCCCCGGTATGGCTGCCGCTCTGGCAATCGTGGGCCTGGGCCTGGGCGCCACTGCGGGCCACTATTGGAACCGCGGCGGCGCAATGCAGCATGAAACTCGCGCCCAGATGTTTAACCCTTCAGCCTCTACCGGCACTTCAATTCCTTCAGTCGCGGACGTGAGCGGCATCGTGCAGCACCCGGAAACCAATATGGTCGAAGTCCACTTCAACCGGACGGTGCCGAGCACGGTGGAAGGCTCCCTGGACGACCCAGAGGTACAGAAGCTGCTGTTGATGGCGGCGCAGAACGCGGGCAATCCCAATCTGCAGGGCGACTCTGTGGGTCTGCTGGCCGAGCAGTGCAAGGCGGGCCATTATTGCGAGGGCGGACCCGTCCGTACTGCCCTTATGGTGGCCCTGCGGTATGACCGCGACCCAAGCGTGCGGCTCAAGGCGCTGGAGGGGCTGCAGCCGTATGTCGCCCAGGATGTCCGTGTCCGCGATGCCGTGCTCGAGTCCCTGATGCACGATCCCAGCCAGCCTATCCGCGGCCATGCGCTGCAGATGCTGGAGCCGGTGAACGCCGACAGCAGCGTGCGCTTGGTTCTGCAGACGGTTTCCACCCGCGATGACAACCCGGCCATGCGGGAAGCGTCCTTGAAAGTGCTGCAGTCGATTCCCGAAACCGAGTGAACCGGCAAGAGGGGCCAAGGCAAAGTCCCTTCGCTGCCCCTTGGGATAGATGCGGGATGACGCTTTCTTTCACTTGGATTGCAGTCAGCCTGAAAATGCACTCAGTAAGTGGCCGCAATGCGGCTAGAGCATTTCTCCTGAATGTGTGTAGTGGAAATGTGAACTAGGCGTGGCCGTTCTCCAAAGAACGGCCACACATCGACGATCTCGCCACACCAAAGTGTCAGGAGAAATGCTCTAAACTGGTACTCGCGAACTGGCACGCGCCAAGGACCTGGGCCAATGGTCTTGAAAGCATTTATTTGATATTCGCCATGAATCTGCGTTTTATTCATTGGAGTGCGGCGTATCTCGCGGCGTTGGCGATGCTGTATCCAGCCACCTCCATGGCCGCGCCCGCCCCTACTGGCGGGATGACCAGTTTCCACCACAATGGCGACGGATACCTGGGTGTCGATTTTGAAAATTTAACCAGTCAGCAGAGGGCCA
>JAJZDO010000357.1 GCA_021805955.1 Acidobacteriota bacterium | reverse complement strand
GGTAAAGTGGTAATTTCCAGTGGAGGAACCGGATTCAACATCGTTCGATTGGAGTAGCCAGCCTTCGCCGCCAAACATGATCACATGCGGCCCGATGACCTTGGTATTGTTGATCCCAATGGAGAAAATAGTAAAACCTCCATGCCGGGTTTGGCCCTGCGCCGCATCGCCGAGAGTGTAGTAATTTGCGGGCCCGATACCGGGAAAAAGCAGATGGTCCGCATTCGCGGCGATATAGCCGGGGAACCCGAGCGTCGAGGGGTTGAATCCCGCGCTGATAGGGGTGAAATTTATGGCTGTGCGCGAGAATCCGAATGGAATCTCCATCAAAAAGCTTGGACTGAAGGTGTGGGTAAAATCGATCGCTGCGCTGTTTGACACCTGGGGTTGAAATTGGCCGCCCTCGGCAATCTGATATGCCTTGGGAAAGACCAGAAGGGGTGGCGCCACCAGATTGCGGCGCGAGTAGCGAACGAACATCCGGTTCTTGTCATTGAAAACTTCGTCCACTCTGGAATCATATGTGTCGATATTCAGCGTCTGTGTACCCGAGGCGAAGAAATTGTTCTGACCCGAAACAGTACCAGTCGTGTTGGGTGGCGGATAGTAATTCATGATCCGAGCGGCGACGGGATCGATGTCCTGCGGGGGGATGATGTTGCCAGGAAAAGGTTGGCGCACATATCCCGATCCATTTGGAACGGTGGTTGTTGGATCGTAAATGACGACCTGCTGGCCCGCAGAATCTAAGGTTTGCGAGAAGTTTCCTTCTTTCTGTAAAGCGGTTGGAACGGTCGCAGTTACCTCGCCTTCGGTCCCTTGCCGTAAGCCTTCATACGAGAACATGAAAAAGGTCTTGTCTTTCCCGTTGTATAGCTTCGGGATGTAAACGGGACCCATCACGCTTCCACCAAATTGGCTCCGCTTGAAGGGAGGCAGTGGAGTGTGAGTCCGATTGTTGAAAAACGTGTTCGCATCGAGCGCTGAGTTGCGGAGAAATTCATACGCGCTGCCATGAAGCTGGTTGGTGCCCGACTTCAATATGACGTCGACAATCCCGCTTCCGCTTCGTCCGAACTGGGCCGGATAGGAACTTAACTCAACTTTGAATTCCTGAACCGCGTCCACGGAAGGAAATACGGCGAGACCGCCGATGGGATTGATCAGCGGTGGCGAGGCCGGAATTCCGTCCACCAGGATATTGGTGGTTCCTGGCCTGCCGCCATTTACTGAAAAATTAAGACTGTTGTACTGGACGTTGACGCTTCCCGTGACGCCGGGCACGAGAAACATCAGCGAGTAAACATTTCGCTGGTTCAAGGGCAGGTCCACAATAGAGCGGTTCCCGATGACCTGGCCCACGGAGGAGGTGTTCGTTTCTAGCTGCGTGACGTCGCCATTTACTTCGACTCTTTGGGTTGCGGAGCCGACCTGCAGCACAATGGTGACATCCGCTGTCTGATCTACCGCGAGAAGTATGCCCGACCGCGCTTCGGTTTTGAATCCGGGGGCGTTAACGGTGACAGTGTAGGGTCCCCCGGGTGCTAAAGCGGCGAAAACAAAACGGCCCTGCGCGTCCGTCACTGTGCTGGTAACGACATTTGTCGACGTATTTACTGCCTTCACGTTCGCCGCCGCGATTGCCGCGCCGGATGAATCCTGGGCAGTTCCTTGCAAACTGGCGGTCACAACCTGTCCATGTATGGCACACGGGAGCAGCATCCAGAAAAGGCACAGGACTTTCAGGCAACGACGTGCGAGAAGACCATGGGTTGCGGCAAAGCGCTGCAAGCGAAGGGAGTAGTTGTGCACAGACGAGACGCCTTGGAACCTGGCTGAAAAATCCACTTTCATGACACCTCCAAAAAGTTGCGAATTGCGCAATATTTCCCATGCGGGGAAAACGTAGGCGACCGCATTTTCTAGGAATTGATTACGGCAAGGATACTAAGCAGACCAAACTACGCTGTCAAATTCCTATTTGTTGACGGTAGTGGGCCATTGTGAATCCATAGGCCAAACGCGGAAGATTCTAACGATTTCAAACTCCAAACCGTTAATGCGAAGGGGCAAAATCGACAACGACTTCTACAGGGCTATACCCGCGCGCATGACCAGAATTGCTGGATGGACGGATCGTCAACGCATAGGTGTTTGACGCTACCGCTTTCCATGACGCACCTTGCACCGCAACTACTCTTCTTCCGGTACACAACTGGAAGGTCGAGATGCTGGCGGCGTCCACCTCGGCCTTCAGCGTGTAGGTAGATCCAAGCAGCTTCTCATCGATGACTTTCATAGCGTGGCTGGAGTCGCCGATCCATGGATGGACACGTGGCAGTAACAACGAAACTCCACCCGTGTACCGCAGGGTCAGGTGCGAGGTTCCGTGGGGAATCTCCAACTCCATGCTTGCATCGCTCGTCTGCGAATATTCCTTCAGCCGGGCAGGAATCGACTTTGCATTCCAGCTTGCTCCGGTCAGGTGAGCGCCCAGTGGAATTTCTGGACTGTAAACAAGATGGACCGGAGTACCGCTGTTAACGGTTTCCATCTCCGAACCATCGTTGGTTCGCGACCAAACAAACGCAAGCGTTGCTGAGGGTAGTTGGACGTTTCGGATCGCCAGCGCATTCCAATCCGCCGGCACATGAGGAGCGAAAACGATTTGGCGAGCGATTCCATCGACCTGCAGACCCAACAGCCCTTGTACCGTCGCACGGAGAAATGCAGCCGAGGACCATGTTTGTTCCGGCACCGACTCCGTCTGTTCGTGGTAATAATCTCCAGCCAGGACTTCGTCCATATGTCCCGGCGAGTCGAGAGAAGACCATGGAATCAGTCCGCTCCAGATCGGAAAAGCCGTATCAGGCCGGTGGTCCACCCAGAATGCCATGGCGGTATTCGCTGTGCCGATGGCCCACACGCTGCCCTTGGCGTAGGAGTTAGGATCGAATGAGCTGGCATTGAGAGCGTTGCTTCTCGTTCCCCAATCCGTCTGGAAATTCGGCGAAGCGAGCTGATCCAGCAACGTTTCTTCCTGCCCCTCGCTGAAGAGATGCTGGGCAAACACTACGACTCCACTGCCGCTGCGATTCAAAATCTTTTTGCCGGATGGCGAATATCCGTCGATCCAGAATTCTTCCCTGTCGTCCCAATAGCGGTTGGAGAAAGATCCGCGAGCCTTTTCGCTGGCGTTCCCTGCTTGTGCGGCCTGGGATGCATCCCCCATCCACGTCGCCATTTTGGCAAAGGACCTCGATGCCTCCACCCAACTGTCGGACAGCGTAATCGCATCGCTCATGCGGTCCTGTTCATCGCC
Organism: Acidobacteriota bacterium; assembly: GCA_021805955.1. The sequence continues at coordinate 443 of JAJZDO010000357.1, read as the reverse complement.
TCCCTCCTTGCCTCGCGGAATGTGCGGCAGTCCATCCTGCGGGTCAATGAGCGATTGGCAGTAGCGATAGGCGGCCTGCACAGACTGCCAGTGGTCCTGCAAAAACATCTTGTCCCCGCTCGTCGCTACATAATCCGCCATAGTAATCAGATATTGAAAGCTGATGTCTACATGGACAAACATGTAGGGATATTTGCCGACCCAGTCGATCAGACCCGCGCTTTGCGACATCTCATGCCAGAGCATTCCCGTTTTCCGGTCTTGGTATTTTGCAATGAAATCAAGCTCCTCGCGCGCGCGCGAGTATTCTCCCGCACTCAACAAGGCGTCCACCGCAACCATCCCATCTCCGGCAAAAAACCATGCGTACTGGGGTCGTCTGGCGCCTCGCGATGGGCCGTATCCAGCGACCACACCGCAGCCAAGATAAGGATTGCACCCCC
>JAJZDO010000839.1 GCA_021805955.1 Acidobacteriota bacterium | reverse complement strand
GGAATAGGGGGGGATCGTCATCAGGCCGCGCATGTGCAGATTTTTTAATTCCGGCAGCCGCTCTAGAAGCTGGTGAAGTTCCGCTGCATCGGGTGCGAGGCCGTGCTTGGACGGCTCCGGACTCAGCTTGATTTCAATCAGAACCGGCAGGCGCTTGCCGGCGGCTGCGCAGGCTTCATCCAGCCGTTGCGCCAGACGCAGCGAATCGACCGAATCGACCGTGTGAAAGATTTCGGCGGCGCGCGTAGCCTTGTTCGACTGCAGCGGTCCAATCAGGTGGAAGCAGGCGGGCGATGCGTCGGCGAAGACTTCGGCGGTCTGCAAGGCGGGGCGCTTCGCTGCAAACTCCTGCACGCGATTTTCGCCGAACAAGCGGATGCCGCAGGCGAAGGCTTCCGCAATCGATGCGGCGGGATGGGTCTTCGAGACGGCCATGAGCTGGACGCTTTCGTGCGGGCGCATCGCGCGTCTGCAGGCCGCTGCAATCTGTTCTTCGACACGGGCGATGTTGTCGGCGATGGACATAATGTTCATCCCACCCTAGCCGGTCGCCACGGCGACACGCGGCCAGGACGGGGCACCCAGCACCCTCTGTGATTCCATTTCATCCATCGATCCCAGGTCTCAAAATCGAGACCTGGGGCACCCAGCACCCAGATTTCATTGCCCTTGAAGGTATTCTTAGCGACCGTGTTCTTCCAGATATTTTTCCGCTTCAAGAGCCGCCATGCAGCCGCTGCCCGCTGCGGTAATGGCCTGGCGATAACGACGATCCTGCACGTCACCGCAAGCAAAGACACCGGCTACACGGGTAAAGACGTAATCGTGGGTGCGAATATATCCGTCGTCATCGAGTTCAATTTGCCCGGTGAACATTTTCGCGTTGGGCACGTGGCCAATGCCGAGGAACATGGCGCTGACAGGAAGAACGGACTTCTCCTGGGTGACCAGATTTCGCAGGCGAAGACCCGTCACTTCTTTCTTCTCGACGCCCAGCACCTCCTCCACGGTGGTGTTGGTGAGGAACTGAATTTTCTCGTGGCCGATGGCGCGATCCAGCATGATTTTCGACGCGCGAAATTCTTCGCGGCGATGGATCAGCGTGACCTTGCTGGCGAACCGCGTCAGAAACAATGCCTCTTCCATGGCAGAGTCGCCTCCGCCGATCACGGCGATTTCCTGACCGGAGAAAAAGAAGCCGTCGCAGGTGGCACAACTGCTGACGCCGTGACCAATCAGCGCATGTTCGCTGGGCAGTCCCAGCCAGCGCGCGGAAGCGCCACTGGCGATGATCAAGGTGCGCGCGTGCAGCACGTCTTTTCCAACGTGGAGCTGGAATGGTCGCTTGGAAAGATCGACGCTGGTCAGGTGACCCAGGCGAAAATCTGCGCCGAAGCGTGACGCTTGCAGCCGCATATTCTCAATCAACTGCGGACCTTGAATGCCTTCGGGCCAGCCTGGAAAATTTTCGACCAGCGTGGTGATGGAAAGCTGGCCTCCCGGTTCATGGCCTTCAAGAACCAGCGGTTTCAGGTTTGCGCGGGCCGCATAAATGGCAGATGTAAGACCTGCACATCCGGTGCCGACGATAATGGTGTCACGAATTTCGTCTGTCATATTCTTTTCACTGAAAGCCGTTGTATTTGTTCGGTGCCGACCATGAGGATAACGTGACGGCCCATTCAAAGCATGTCCTGACATTCGCAGAAGTTAAAACAGCGATACACGAGACTCCATTTAGTGTATCGGGGAGTGGATGCGAACGGGAGGGCGAAAGACTCAGACGGGCGGAGTACTGTTCTGCGAACGGAGATCGATAGACGGCCCGGGATCGAACGGCCCATCGTCCGCCACTGGATCGCGCCTGATTACCGGAAGCCAGAAGTTGCCGGGATGGGGAACGTTGATCGGCGCAGAGGCAGCCGCGAATGGAAAGCGGCTGGATCCCAACCCTCCTGAAGCGACTGTGTTTGCATATTTGCGAGTGACGGGATCCGAGGCGAGCAAGTACGACCGATTTTCGTAGGCAAGTTCGCTTCTGATGAACTGCGGCTGCCCAATTGCATCCCTAAAGAGGAGCGGCGATCATCAGTCGCGGGGGAATTGCGCGTATGAAATTACCTGCGCTGCTGTTGCTTTGGTCGCTCATCATCTGCTGTTCACCGGACCTGATCGCTCAGTCCGGGCCATCGCAGAGGCCTCAGAGTGATGTGGCTCTGAAACGCTGGGTATTGACCGAGAAGAAGCTGGCAGGCGAAGGCAATATCCGTGCGCAGGAAGAACTCGGGGATTTCTATTACTTTGGAACCGGCGTCCCGCAGGATTTCACGAAAGCAGCCTACTGGCTACGAAAAGCTGCCGAGCAAGGGGATGTAGGTGCCCAATTTGAAATCGGAGACCTCTATTTCAAAGGCAGAGGCGTTCCGCAAAGCTACCCCCGCGCCTACTTTTGGCTTGATCTGGCCGCTGCCCAAGCCTCACCGAACACCCTCCTTGGAAATGTGCCTCTGACCGAGATGAGAGATGAGGCTGCTTCTCACCTATCGCGGACTGAAGTGCTGCATGTACAGAAACGGGCTGAGAGGTGGTTTAAATCGCACAAATCCTCTTTGAGTACGTATTAAATTAGTTCCTTTCTTCGCGTGGGAATAACTCTGCGTCCTGCCTCTTTTCCCCTTGCGATACACTCACTTTGATGCCGCCGAAACCCGCCAAACCCGCCGTATTTCTGCTTGACACCATGGGCTTCATCTTTCGCGCGTACCACGCCATGCAGCGGCAGCGCCCCATGTCCACGCGCAGCGGCATTCCTACCGCAGCCGTGTACGTTTTTGTGAACATGCTGAATCGGCTGCGGAAAGACTTCAAACCCGAATACCTGGCCGCCGTGTTTGACGTCAGCACGCCAGTGTTTCGTGACGAACGCGCGAAAGATCTGAAGATTCGAAAGTTCAACGCCGCGACACAGGCTTTCGATGAAGTGGAGTACGCAGGCTACAAGGCCAATCGGGCTGAAATGCCGCCGGATCTGGCGCAGCAAATCCCATATATTCGCCGCGTGTTGGAGGCGCTGCGGATTCCCATGCTGCAGCAGGAAGGCTTCGAAGCCGACGATGTGATCGGAACACTGACCCAACAGGCGTCGAAACTAGGTCATCCGGTCTACATCGTGTCGAACGATAAAGACATGATGCAGTTGGTGGGAGACAACATTTTCGTGTTGAATCCCGCCAAAGATAATTTGGTTCTGGATCGTGCAGGCGTGCAGGCTGCGCTCGGCGTGCCGCCGGAGCAGGTCGTCGACGTGATGGCGCTGCGTGGAGATTCCATCGATAACATTCCCGGCGCGCCCGGCATCGGCGACAAAGGTTCCGTCGAGTTGATCCAGCAATTCGGCAGCGTCGAAGCTGCGCTGGACCATGCCCGCGAAGTGAAACGCAAAACCTATCGCGAGTCGCTGCTGAACAATCGCGACACCGTTCTGCTCAGCAAAGAGCTGGTGACGATTCATTGCAGCGTTCCGCTCGAACTGGACCTGAGTCAATTGCAAACTCAATCGCCGGATCCAATTGCCAGTCGAGCACTATTTACTGAGCTTGAATTTACAACGCTGATCAAAGAGCTAGGACTGGCGGAAGCGCCGAAACAAACCGCGGAACTGGTGCTGTACCCGGCGCTGGAAGAGTTGGAACAACTGCTGTTCACGGCGCGCGCTTGCACTTTAGCGATTGCAAGCGGAGTTGAAAATGCAGAAAATTCGGCACCT
>JAJZDO010000761.1 GCA_021805955.1 Acidobacteriota bacterium | reverse complement strand
GGCCTGCATGGATTTCTGTCCGGTCAGAGCGGTCAGAGTTGCGGCAAGTATCTGAGCGATCCCCGGTTGTTGCGGTTCAAGCATACGGTAATGCATCCACTTGCCTTCCCGTCGCGCAGTCACGATTCCCGCGGCACGCAACATCGCGAGGTGGCGTGAAACTTTTGGCTGTGGGCAATAGAGAATTTCAACAAAATAGCAGACACAGAGTTCGCGTCCGGAAAGCAGGTGAAGGATTCTGAGCCGAGTCGGATCAGCAAGTGCGGAAAAGAAGCGATCAATGGATGCTGGGCTTGCTTGCTTTGCCATAGATTAATGTATACGCATTGACGAATATGAATGCAAGTCTTATATTCAGGAAAATGAATACGTAAAGGCAGTTTCAATTGCTGGTTGCATAATGTGTTGCGAAATGTAATGAAAGGATACGAGACGTGCCGACAGATTGACGGTACAGCATTCGTAAAAATTCCATGTCAGCCTACAATGTTTTGTTCCTTTGCACGGGCAACTCGGCGCGCTCCATCATGGCGGAGGCGATTCTCAATCGCCGTGGCGCACCGCATTTTCGCGCCTACAGCGCAGGCAGTCATCCCTCTGGTCGAGTGCGTCCGGAGGCGCTGGCGCAGATCGCAGTCAGCGGCATGAGCGTTGAAGGATATCGCAGCAAAAGCTGGGACGAGTTTTCCACTCCTGATGCTCCTGAGATGCACTTCGTCTTTACTGTCTGTGACAGTGCTGCATCTGAGGTCTGTCCTGTCTGGCCCGGCCATCCTATAACGGCTCACTGGGGAGTGCCGGATCCGGCAGCGGTGCAGGGGAGCGATGAGCAGATTCAGCGCGCATTTTCTGACGCATACGCACGGCTGGAGCGTCGGATCAGTCTATTTCTTGCCTTGCCGCTTGCAGCTCTGGACCAGATGACGATCCAGTCCGAGCTGAAGCGAATTGGCCAGAGTTGACCCGACAGAGTTTCGGTTCGATGCACCGACGTTACTCCAGCGAATCTGCTTCGGTGCGCGCAGGCCGCTGCATCAGTTTCCGCATCGCGCTTTGAGGGTCGCTCGCGCCGGTCAGGATCGCCTGAATCTGCCGCATGATGGGCATCTCCACGCCGAGATCCGTGGCCAGTTCCAGAGCTGCTTCCGTCGTGCGAATTCCCTCGGCGACTCTGCCTTCCATCGAATCGACGATTGCCGAAAGGCTTTTTCCCTGCGCCAGTGCGATGCCGACGGAGCGATTCCGCGAAAGCGCGCCTGTGCAGGTGAGGATGAGGTCGCCAGTGCCACTGAGACCTGCGAGCGTTTCGCGACGGGCACCTGCCGCAACGGCGAGACGGGTCATCTCGGCGCTGCCACGCACGATCAACGCTGCTGTGCTGTTATGTCCAAGGCCAAGTCCCGTCACGATACCGGCGGCGATCGCCATCACGTTCTTGAGCGCGCCGCCCAGCTCCACTCCAACCACATCGTCTGTGCTGTAGATGCGTAGTGTCGGCGAGCTGAGCGCCTGTTGCGCGCGCACGGCGCACTCCAGAACGGGGAAGGCAAGAGTGACAGCCGTTGGCTGTCCCTGCGCTACCTCTGCTGCAAAGGATGGCCCGCTTAGCACGCCAATCGCGGGCGGTGTGCCAAGCCGACCGACACACTCCGCAAGCACGGCGCTCATGCGCTGGTGGGTGCCCGTTTCCAGCCCTTTGGTGGCGGAGATCAGTACCTGATCGGCAGTGAGCATCGAGGCGAATGCGCCGAAAGCGGCGCGCAGGAACGGGCTTGGAATTGCGGAGACGATCCATTCCGCCTGGTGGAGCGAGCTGGCCGCGTCAGAGGTCATCGTCAGGGCCGCTGGCAGGGAAGCTCCGGGCAGATATTTGCGGTTCTCGCGACTTTGCCGCAGCGCATCGGCGTGTTCACTGCGATGGCACCACAGCATCACCTCGTGCTGCTGCTGGCGTGCAAAAGAGATCGCCAGCGCGGTTCCCCATGCGCCGGATCCGAGAATCGCAATTCTGCTCATGATTCTGTTTCCGTTGACTTCTTTGCGCCGAATCGATATTCCGTGCCCTTCAGCAATCGCTGGATATTCTGGCGATGCTTGAGGATGACGAAGAGCGGGATCAGAACCTCAACGCCCGCGACAACGGGCATGTGCGAGGTGTGTGTGGTGAACCAGGCTGCAATGGGAAAGCAGAGCGCGCCGACCACCGAAGCCAGCGAAACAAAACGGAAGGCGAGAAAAAGCATGATGAAAACGGCCAGCGCGACGAGCGCTGCCTTCGGGGCCAGAACCACAAAGACGCCGAAGGCTGTTGCGACGCCTTTGCCGCCGTGCAGGTCCAGCCAGATGGGAAACATGTGTCCCAGCACCGCGCAAAACGCAGCCAGCGCCTCGGCGTGCAGCGGCGCAATAGGAAAGCCAACCGTGGCTAGCCGCGCACAGAGCCAGACGGCCAAAGCGCCCTTGGCTGCATCCAGCAGAAAAGTAACGGCGCCGAGCACTCTGGCTCCCGAACGCAGCACATTAGTTGCGCCGATGTTGCCACTACCCAACGTGCGAATATCCTGCTTGCGAAAGATGCGGATCAGCAGATATCCCGTTGGAATCGAGCCAAGGAGATAGGCGATTGCGATGAGACGAAGCGAGTGTAGCCAGTAATCCAGATGAACGGGCATGCGAGTCAAGTGTATCAGGATGCACGGATTCCGAAGCAATTGTCGAAGAGTATGCCGCCGACGTTTCCGGGATCAGGCAATGCGCCGCAGAAGCATCGTTGCGGATAAAATGGCTTACACTTGACCCTGTCACGATTCACGCTTTTCCGGGGGCATTCTTTTGACGACACGATTTGTTTGCTGCATCCTGTTTTGCTCTCTTCCCATGGCTGCTTCACAAAAGAAGCTGCCTCTGGCGACACCCGCGCAGCAGGCTCAGGCCGAGGCCTCCAGACCCGTGGCCGCGCGCGCGAAAGACCTGAACGACCTGCTGGAAGAAATCTGGCAGAACAGCCTGCGCCAGTCGCCGGAGTTTGCTTCCTCCATCGGAGACACGCGTTACAACGGCAAGATCAGCGATTACTCCATCCGCGCCTACAATGACGAGCTGTCGCGCGAGCAGGAGTATCTGCTGCGTCTGGCCACCATCAATCCTCAGGGATTCTCCGCGCAGGAGCGCATCAGCTACGACCTTCAGCTTCAGCAGTTGATGCAGAATCAGGAAGCATCGGAGTTCAAAGAGTGGGAGATGCCCATCAACCAGATGGGTGGCATCTACTCGGAGTATCCGGAGCTGGTGCGCCAGCTCTCCTTCAATTCTGTGCAGGACTACGAGGACTGGATTGCGCGTTTGCATGCGATTCCACGCGCCTTCGATCAGGTGACCGAGGCGATGGAGATTGGCATGGAAGAGAAGCGTATGCCGCCAAAGTATCTGCTGGAGCAGACGCTGGCGCAGGTGAGTGAACTGGCACATCAAAAGCCGGAAGATTCTCCGCTGGCCATGCCGCTGCGTCATTTCCCGGCGAACATTTCGTCTGCCGATCAGCAGCGTATTCGCACGGATATGCTGGACGCTATCGGCAAAGAAGTTTTGCCCGCCTATCTGCGCTTCGAACATTTTCTCCAGGTCAGCTATGTGCCCGCGGGGCGCACTGATCCTGGCGTCTGGTCGCTGCCGGACGGGGAACGCTACTATGAATTCTGTATTCGCAGAGAGACGACGACAACGATGACGCCCGCGCAGATTCACCAGATTGGCCTCGACGAGGTGAAGCGCGACGAAGCCGAGATGCTGGCCATTGCAAAGAAGATGGGATACAGCGACCTGAAGAGTTTTCGGGCCGCTGTGGCCGCCAATCCGAAGTTGCATCCTGCCTCTGCCGATGCGCTGCTTCAGACATACAGCGGCTTTGAGCAGGGCATGGAAGCAAAACTCCCCACGCTCTTCTACCATCTGCCCAAAGCCAGACTCGAAGTCGTCACCATTCCCGCGTATCGCGCGAAGAACGCAGCAGCCGCATATTACGAAGAGGGAACGGCGGACGGCAGCCGACCAGGCAGGATTACGGTCAACACCTATAACGCGACCGGCCGCTCGCTGGACGATGTGGAAGCGATCGCCTATCACGAAGGCGTTCCCGGGCATCACATGCAAATCTCGATGGCCGAGGAGATGCAGGGTGTTCCGGAGTTTCGCAAATACGTCAGCTACACGGCATTTGTGGAGGGCTGGGCACTCTATGCCGAGCGGCTGGGCAAGGAAGTGGGCTTCTATCAGGAGCCTTATTCGGACTACGGGCGACTGGATAACGATGAGTGGCGCGCGATTCGACTGGTGGTGGACACGGGCGTTCACTCGATGCACTGGACACGCCAGCAGATGGTGGATTACTTCCACGAGCACTCTTCGCTGGACGAGACCAATATCCAGTCCGAGGTGGATCGCTACATCGGTTGGCCAGGTCAGGCGTTGGCGTACAAAGTGGGTCAATTGAAGATACTGCAACTGCGCGATCAGGCACGGCAGGCTCTGGGCGCCAAATTTGACCTCCGCGCATTCCACGATCATGTCATCGACTCCGGCGCTTTGCCGCTGGATGTGCTGGAGAAGCGCGTTGACGCATGGATCGTAGCGCAGGGTGGTCACCTGCCAGCAGCAGCAGAGAAACAATAACAGCATCCGGACAGATTTCCATGCGCACACGGCGGCAATTTATTCGCGATGGAGCATTGGTTGTGGCAGCATCTTCTGCTGCTCGGCAAGTATCACCGCTGCTGGCGCAGTCCGTGCTTCGAGACGGCGTTGTTGCAGACTCGCAAAACCTGTCGGAAGGTTGGCAATTTCTGCGCATGCCGCTTGCCGCGCCCTGGCAGGTGTGGAGCAGTCAGCCCCTGGCTCCATGGCAGCCGGTCTCGCTGCCCCACTGCTTCAACGCATACGATGGGTGTGATCCGGACGCACCGGCGTTTCGAGGTAAAGCCTGGTATCGACGCCCGATCAGGATTGACAATCCATTCCCCGGTGGTCGAACGCTTTTGCATTTTGAAGGCGTGGGACAAACAGCAGAAGTCTATCTGGGTGATCTTCTGCTGGCGCGCCATGTCGGCGGGTACGACGAATTCGCTGTCGATATGACGGATGCGGCGCGTGCAGCCAAACGCATGGATGCGGAACATTTCGGACTCTGTGTGCTCTGCGACAACTCGCCCGATCTGGAGCGCATGCCCTCGGACCTTAGCGATTTCACGCTTTATGGCGGTCTTTACCGCAACGTACATCTTCTTTACCTGCCGGCGGTTTCTCTGGAGGCGATTCATCTTCCTGTCCGCACTGCGGAGGAGCAGGTTTCTGTCGATGTGCGTGTGCGTTTATACAACCCCGGTCAAACTTCCGGGTCGGCGTACTGCACCGTCTCTGTCACGGATGCGGATGGCCACCTGGCTGGTTCTGCGCAGAGCATCGTACCCATCTGGGATGGGATGCGCGAGATCGCTTCGATTCAAATTCCGAATGCGCGTCGCTGGTCTCCGCAATCGCCGCATCTTTACACCTGCACGCTGACGATGCGGACAGAATCTGGTGAGATCACACGGACGGAGCGCTTTGGCGTTCGTGACTTTCACTTCACGCCGCACGGACCATTTTTTCTCAACGGAGAGCGACTGCTGTTACGCGGAACGCATCGGCATCAGGACCACGCGGATTGCGCTGCTGCGATGACCGACGAGCAGATGCGCGAGGAGATGAAGCTGATCCGCGCGATGGGCGCGAATTTCATTCGGCTTGCGCACTATCAGCAGTCTCGCTTCATTCTCGATCTTTGCGACGAACTTGGCCTCATCGTCTGGGAAGAACTGCCCTGGTGCCGCGCTGGAGTGGGCGACGCGGCGTTTCAGCAAAATGGGCGGCAGAAGTTGACTGCCATGATCAATCAGCACTTCAACCATCCTTCGATCTGCTTCTGGGGGCTGGGCAACGAGGATGACTGGCCCGGTGAATACCCGTCGGTAGACCATTCCTCGATTCGCAGTTTCATGACACAACTGAACATGCTCGCGCATGATCTGGATCCAGGTAGGTTGACTGCTCTTCGTCGCTGCGACTTTGCACGCGACATTCCCGATGTCTATTCGCCATCCATTTGGGCGGGTTGGTACGGCGGGCGTTATCAGGAGTACCAGGCATCGCTCGAAGTCGCGCGCAAAACGGTTCCGCAACTGCTGCATATCGAGTGGGGCGCCGACAGCCACGCACGCCGTCACGCTGAAGACCCTTACGCGTACCTTACCGGCGTTGCCACGGGCGAGACCGCGGAGCGCGGTCTTGCCTATCAAACGCGTGGTGGAGTTGCCCGCGTCTCGCGCGACGGGGACTGGTCGGAGACCTACGCCTGCGATCTCTTTGACTGGCACCTGATGGTGCAGCAGAGCCTGCCTTGGCTTGCCGGTGCTGCGCAGTGGATATTCAAGGATTTCACCACTCCACTGCGCGTCGAGAACCCCATTCCACGCGTCAATCAGAAAGGCGTCGTCGAGCGTGACCTAACGCAGAAGGAAAGTTACTTCGTCTTTCAGTCGTATTGGAGCGAAGCGCCGATGGTGCGCATTTACGGTCACACATGGCCGGTACGTTGGGGCAAGCCGGACGAAGCTCGACTTGTTCGCGTATATTCCAACTGTTCCCGTGTCGAGTTATTCCTCAATGGGAGGTCGCTCGGACGCAAAGACCGTCGCGAGGGAGACTTTCCCTGCTCTGGACTGCGCTGGAAGACCCCGTTTGTCTCCGGTCAGAACGTGCTGCACGCAGTCGCCTTTGCGCACAACGGTCAGGCGATTGTGGGTACGGTGGCGATCACGGATACGGTTCACTTCGAGTATCGTACGGATATCTGGTCGGCACCGGTGGAACTGCGACTCCGCATCGTCGAGAACAGCGGGCAGCGCACCACGGTGGAGGCTACTCTGCATGATGCTGCCGGGGTACTTTGTCTGGATGCGCGCAATGCGGTGCGCTTCACGCTGGCAGGCAACGGGCGGCTGCTGGACAATCGAGGAACCGTCGGCGGTTCGCGGCTCGTCGAGCTGGCCAACGGACGCGCGTGGATCACGATCGAAGATGCAGATCGACAGAGCGTTGTTTCCGTTACGAGCAATGGTCTTCCAGGAGCGGCCATCCCATTGAGTTTCCCCGCGTAGTCGCTCAGAGCAGATTCATCTCGGTCTTGTCTCTCCGCACAAATTTACAGATGAAGCAATCGTCATGCTGGAGTAAAGATTTTCATCTTCGGTTGAACGGAGTGAAACATTCAGTCCATAGCTTCAGATTGGGCGTAGTCGGCAATGCGTGCATGACACGCAGTCTCCGATTCGTCGATTTCCATTTATCTGAGGCTGTCGAATGCACCGTCGTCTTGTCTGGCTCATCGGTCTGGTCGTTTTTGGGCATATCATTTTGCTCAAAGCGCAAACAACAACATCCTTACAGGGAACGGTCACGACAGTATCCGGCGCACCGCTCGCAGGGGCCAGCGTGTCGGCCATCGATCTTGGCACTCACTTGATCAAGACAGTTACCAGCGATGCCGGTGGTACATTTATGGTGCCGGAACTTCCTGCTGGAACTTACATGGTGACTTCCAGCTTGAAGGGATTCGACGTCCTGACGCGAAACGGCATCGAGTTATCCGGCGGTCAAAGTATAACTTTACACTTGTCGATGCAGATATCCTCTAATCCTGAGTCGGTTACGGTGACTGCGGAGGCATCTCCTGAGACGTCTGTAACTGAAGCGGAGATATCCAATGCAGAGATTGAAGGCGTTGCTGGTCCGTTTGGCAGCGCCGCACAGGCTTTGACCGCAGCTCCGGGCATTTATGTATACGGATACGGAGGCGTTGCCGCGACAGCGCGCAGCGAAGTGGTGGTGCGCGGCATCAAGGCCGGCTGGTCCAGCGTGAACGGAGACGTATTGCGCAACGGCGTAACATTTCTCTTCGACGGCATCCCGATGAACAACCTGACATCCAATAACGGCCAGTGGCAGACTACGCAGATTCCGATCATGGATATGATCTCGAATATCGATGTCACCTATGGGCCGGGTGCACCATCCAATCGCTGGTATGACAGCATCGGTGGCACGGTCAATTATCTTCCATTCGAGCCGAAGAGTACTCCAGGTCCAGATATCACTGGAGGAGTCAACATAGGAAGTTACAACACATATATCGAGCACTTTGTTGCACGCAGCGGAAACTACAAAGGGTGGTCTGGTCTGCTCGCCTTTGGTTATGCCTCCAATGATACGTTCCGCGTGGGTACAATCGGAATCCCTACCTTCAATGCGCCATCATCTGGATATGCTTCTTTTGCCAAGGTCGAGCATTACTTTGATCGTGGCAGCCTGAGTTTTGGTTTTTATCATGGGCGCAATACCGAATTTCGTCCGAACTTTCTGCCCATCGTCCCGATCACGCCCGCATCCAACGGAAATTATGGCGACGCTGTGACGACGACCGGGCTGTATGGTCCTGATTCGCAGCCTGGCGCATCGGTTCCAGCCAATGCTCAGTTCTATAGCCAGCAGACCAGTGGTTTCTACTCTTCGCTTGCGAAGGATACCTGGTTCAAACAGATCAAAACACAGAGCGATATTGCCTACGCCAAGCTGGAACTGGAGCTTTCGCCGCGTATCACCATGCACAACTCCGAGTGGTACCGTCACGGCTATCGACTGCATAACCGTGTCGTGAATTTCTATGGCCCGAACTACACTGTTGGGCATGAGTGGTACGACCCGGCCTCTAACGCTGTCGGCTCACAGACATCCGCAGACATCCAGGCTCCGCACGATATGTTCACGGTGGGCGGGTACTGGATCCATCAGGAGTATCGCAATCCGGTTGCGCTCTTTAACCCGGCTCAAGGCACATCGCGTCAGGTGCCAGCGTTCTTCAACAGCGATCACCTTTACAATGACTTCGGATTTCTCTTTCTGCAGGATCGCATCGATCTTTTTCATCAGCGGCTGATCATCACGCCTGGCGTGGCGGAACAGCTTTTCCGCACGCAGTACTTCAACACCGGGCTTACGGATTTCCCTCAGGGCTTGCCGAGCAACGATCCGGAACAGGCCCCGAGCGCAAGCAAGAACTTTTCGCATATATCCCCTTCGGTCGGAGCACAGTACCGACTGCTCGACTGGTTTACTATGCACGGAAATTATGCGGTGACCTATGAAAACCCGACCGATTCCGCCTTTGGTGCGAACCTGCCTACGAAGGGTGTCAACATCGCCCTGTTGAAAGCAGTGAAAAGCGATAATCGCGAGTTCGGATTTCTGGTCGCGAAGTGTCCCTTCGCATTCCTCGGCACCTGTTCTCTGGATGCGACTTACTTCCACGACAAACTCAGCAATGTCAACGTAGTCACTCAGGTGGCTCAGCAAAGCACGCCTGCTACCATCGCGCTGGCCTCCAGCGTCTACAACGGCGTTTCGATGAATTTCGACGAATCGCCGGGACGCTACCTCCAGGTGCATGGAAACGCGATCATCCAGCACGATTACTTTTTGTCCTACATTCCCAGCGGTTCTGCGCAGAACTTCGGAAGTTATCCAATTTCGAACTCACCGCGCTACAGCACAAACCTCGGTCTAACTTCCGCGTGGGAGTCGGGCGACAAGCGGATGAAACTGACGCCCGGACTCTGGTGGCAATACGTCGGTCAGCGTTATCTCTTTAGCAACCTGATTGCCGCGCCAACGCAGCAGGAGGTGCCCGGCTATGGTGTCGTGAACTTCAATATGGATGGCACACTGGGCAGCATAGGACAAATCTTCCACATGAGCGGGGAGCGAGGACGGGGGATTCCGGTTCAGTTCTCGCTCGGCGTCGAGAACCTGCTGAACCGCGAATACAACCCAACCGCGTACATAACCAGCGGCGGATACTTCGGCACCAGCTTTGGTGGATACACGCTTGTCGATCCGGGCGCACCGCGTGAATATATCGTCTCCATCAACATCGGTAAAAAGTAGTGACCTAAATGCGAAACGGGATGCAACCGCAAGGTTGGATCCCGTTTCGCATTCTTCGACGATGGTTCAGCGCGTCTTCGCCACTTCCTCCACCGTCACTGGGTCGAGGAATGGCATTGCTGCGCGCAGTTTTTTGCCGACGGCCTCGATCGGATGCTTCGCCTCCGCATCGCGGAAAGCTTGAAATTCCTTGCGGCCGGAAAGCTGATCGGCAATGAAGCGCTTGGCAAATGTGCCATCCTGAATATCCTTCAGAACGGCGCGCATCGCCTGCTTGCTTTCGTCGTTGATGACGCGCGGACCGCTGACGTAATCGCCCCACTCCGCCGTGTCAGAGATCGAGTAGCGCATATACGCAAGCCCGCCGCGGTAGATCAGATCCACGATCAGCTTCAGCTCGTGCAGCACTTCGAAGTAGGCGATCTCCGGCTGATATCCGGCTTCGACCAGCGTTTCAAAGCCAGCTTTGATCAGGTGGCTGACACCGCCGCACAGCACCGCCTGCTCGCCAAAAAGATCAGTCTCCGTCTCCTCGGTAAAGGTCGTCTCATGCACGCCGGCGCGTGTGTTTCCGATGCCCTTGGAGTAGCTGAGGGCGAGCGCATGCGCGTTACCGGTTGCATCCTGATGGACGGCGATGAGGCCCGGAACGCCGCCGCCCTCGGTGAAGACCTCACGGACGCGATGGCCGGGAGCTTTGGGCGCAGCGAGGGTAACGTCAATGTCTTTCGCCGGGACAATCGTTCCGTAGCGAATATTGAATCCATGCGCAAACATGAGCATTTTGCCTGCGCTCAGATTCGGCGCAATCTCGTCGGCATAGAGCCTGGCCTGCGTCTGATCCGGAGTCAGGATCATGACCACATCCGCCCAGCGCGTGACGTCGGCGACAGTACCCACTTGGAGGCCCGCGTTCTGCGCCTTCTGTGCAGACTTCGAGCCAGTGGCAAGTCCTACACGCACTTCCACACCGGAATCCTTGAGGTTGAGTGCGTGCGCATGGCCCTGTGAGCCGTAGCCGATAATTGCAACCTTCTTCGACTGGATCAGGGAGAGGTCTGCATCGTGATCGTAATATGTCTTCGCCATCGTCTTCATTGTCCTTTTTTATGCGGTTTACGGATTGAGGTTGCTGACCCAGGTCGTTTTGATTTGGCTCTTCAAGCGAGGATCGGGTCGCGGATTTGTCTCTAAAACAGGAGTCACTCCAATCGCTTGATTTACTCTGGGTCGACCGGTGAATGGAACTCACTCGCCTCGTCGTCGCGGGCAGGAGCCTCGGTAGAGAGTCCCATCGCGCGCAGCACGCGGCTGGTGTGATGGCCGCGACGCATTGTCATCTTGCCGCTGCGACACACCTCCAGCACGCGATTCTCGCGCTCGTTCAACACCTGAATCAGACCTTCGATCTTGCTTTCAACGCCGGTAATTTCGATCATCATCGACTCTGGCGCCAGATCCACAATGCGCGCTCGAAAGACTTCCGCCAACTCGAAGACCCCGGAGCGATTCTCGGCATTCGCCGCCACTTTAATCAGCGCCAGCTCTCGTGTCACGGCGGAGATGCCGCTGATGTCATCCACTTCGGCCACATCTTCCAGCTTATACAGGCTTGCGCGAATGCGGTGTCCTGCCTGGTCGGAAGCATCGGCCACAATCGTCATCCGTGAATATCCGCTGCGCTCGCTGCGACCGACAGTCAACGAGATGATATTGATGTTCAAGCGGCGAAACAGACTGGCCACGCGCGTCAGCACGCCCGGCTTGTCTTCCACATAAGCAACAAATGTATGCAGCATGTGCTCCCTCGTCTCCATTTGCGCTCTGTGCGCGTTCGGTTAGTGATCCTGCGGCGTCTCGATCAGCGGATTCTGGTCTGGGCGTCGAATCATTTCATGCAGAGCGCTGCCTGCAGGAATCATCGGGTAGACGGAATCTTCCTGCTCCACCAGAAAATTAATCAGGAACGGACCATCGTGTTGACGCGCTTCGTTCACTACCCGCTCCACGTCTGCACGTGTGTGCACGGCTGCACCGCGAATTCCATGCGCATCAGCGAGCTTTACAAAATCAGGACTCACCAGCGGAGTGGACTGATAATTGCGTTCGTAGAAAAACTCCTGCCACTGGCGCACCATCCCCAGGTAGCCGTTGTTGATGATGGCAATGTTGATCTTCAGCTTCTCCTGTGCAATGGTGGCCAGCTCGCAGGCCGTCATCTGGAATCCGCCATCGCCGCTCAAGCCCCAC
>JAJZDO010000838.1 GCA_021805955.1 Acidobacteriota bacterium | reverse complement strand
AGTAGCGCAGTCGGTTGCGCCACCTTGATTATCGCTCAGACGCAGGACTGCGATGGAGGGTTGTGCGCGCCGCAAAAGTCGCGGTGAATTCAACGACGCGTGAGTGTGGACAGGGCATAGAGGACATCTGCTGGCTCGGGGCGGACGCGGAAGTCGGCATGGGCCTCGGCAAAACGGACCGTGCCATGCATGTCCAGCAGATAAGTGGCGGGAACGGGCAGCGTCCAGGAGGATTCCCCGTTGAGGAAGGGAAGGTTGACGAGGATGGATCGCAGATAGCTCTGGTGATAGCCGGGCACAGTATAGACGAGGCCGAAGCGCGCGGCGAGCAAGGAGTCGGCATCGTGGAGCAGAGGAAACGGCAGTCCGTGCTGTTGGGACGTGAAGTCGGATTGACGCTGTGTCTGCGGGCTGACGGCAACCAGAAACGCCCCGGAAGAACGAATCTGTCCGTAGAGATTGCGCCAGGTCTCCAACTCGGTCATGCAGTAGGGGCACCAGCGTCCGCGAAAAAAGGTAATGATGAGCGGGCCAAGCGCAAGCAGGTCGCGGCTGCGTTGGATGCGTCCGCTGGCGTCCGGCAGAACGAAATCTGGGGCTGAGGCGCCGACGGGCAGAATGCGGTCTTCAATACCGGTGGCAAAGAGTTCTGCGATGGCGCGCTCACCGATGGCCAGCCGCTCGGCAGGCACAAGAGTGCGGGTGTTGGCGGTGATCGTGTCGAGCTGGTCCTGAAGCTGGGAGAGTTGCTGGTTCATGGCATGGATCGACTGCGGGTGTGCGCTGCGGAAATGAAGGGCTGCAGATACAGACCCGGAAGAATTAGTTTAATGCGCGAGCAGGGACTGCGACGGCCTTGGCGTTTCGAGGACTGACCGTGAAACCTGCACCTGACCACCAGATCGCAATCAGTCTGCCGAAGCCGTCGCTACCGGAGTCCTGCCGGAAAATGCTATAACTTCCCGCCCACGTCCTGCAGTGAGAGTATAGCTTTGTGAGCGCGCAACTCGGTCTGTAGTTCTTTGATCGGGATATCCTGCACGGCGACTGCTTTGCGGATGGACAGGCTTGCAGCAACACCAGCGGCCTGACCCATGATCATGTACTGCGACTCCATACGAAGCGAGGAATAAGCCACGTGCGTTGCGGAAACGCAGACCGTAACGAGCAGATTCTGCACCTGGGATTTCTGTGGGATCAGGATGCGATACGGTATTTCGTAGGGCTGAACATGTACCTGCATATCCCCCTCATTTCTCACGGAACCGTCAGGGAGCGCGACACGCTGGACGTTGTGTGAGTCGCTGTTATAGGACCCCATCCCGATCGAATCGGTTTTGGTGCGAGATGTTTGTATGTCGGATTGCCTCATTACATAAGCTCCCGTCATACGGCGACTTTCGCGGATATAAAGCTGATTTGGCCAATGACCTGAATCGATGAATTCGTCTTTAGGGAGCCCCCATTCCTTGATTTCTTTCTGTAGGCCTGGAGGCACGCTCGGGTCATGCGAAAGAAAATAAAAAAAACTCTGGATGTAATTCAGGTGGTCATTCCAGATGCGCTGCTTTTCTGCATAGGAGGCGTCGGGATAGTTCCAACTGTGGTCAATGTAATCAGTGGAGAAGGGTCCGTTATTGTTGAAGTCGGCCTTGTCGTTGGGGATGGGAACAAGGATGACCACGTCATGTAGGTTTGGGGCGCGTCCGCGATTCTTCTCGAATTCTGCCAGGTAGCGACGCAGGAGTGCGAAGCGCGATGCGTCATAGTGTTCCGGTCGCGGGAAGGGCAGTCTATTTTCAGGGTTATGTGTCAGGATCGGTCGGAAAGTATATGCCTGCACTAACTTGTCTGCGGTTCCCGGAGCAGCAAGCGTGCCGGAGCTGATCTCCGGCAGCAGTTTGTGGTGTTCGTCGTAGGCGGAGATGGGCCAGGTGAACTGATGGGCGGGACTATACGGGCGCACACCGGCCAAATCCTCCCCGTATTGCGCACTCGATTCGCGGCCATAGACGTACGTTACGCCAGCCTCAGCCATTAGATCGCCATCATAGCTGCAATCTGCAAATACCTTCGCTGCCCACAGCATGCCATCCATTGTGGTGATGGCCTCGATGCGGCCTACGTGAACCTGCACTCCCCCATGCTCTTTCAGCCTTTCATGCATGCGAACATCCACTCCGGCATCTGTCAGCATCTTTCGGAAGATATCTTCATCCACATGCGGTTCGGAGTACCAGTCCTCCTGCGTATTCAGATCGTGAACGCCATAGTGTTCAGCAGCCTGAAGGTAGAAATCACGGACATATCCACCAATCACATGGAACTGGCCAAGATCTGTCGCGGATAAACCACCTGTAACCATGCCGCCTAAATGAGAACCAGGTTCAAGGAGCACGACATGGAGACCCTCTCGCGCAGCCGAGTAAGCAGTCATGATTCCTGATGCGGTTGCTCCATAAACAACGAGGTCTACAGGCTGTGAATTGGAGTATTTGGAGAAGGCAGCACTATTTGCGCCGAAAGAAGAGAGCTGAAAGAGGAAGAGCAGGCTGAGTGCGCGCATGCATTGGAACATGAAAGTATTTTGCCACGAGACTTGTGGTAGTGTGTGGCGCGCCCGATCTTTTCTGCCAAATATGACGGCGCGCTATCGGTAGCGCAGATCGAGCGCGGCGTATCGTCGGTACAAAGAAAAAGGCCGCCGACGCAGATGCGTCAGCGGCCTCGATCCTTGCATGGTCAGGCGCGTGCCGGAGCCAGATTGCCCAGCCGTTCCTCCAGCATCTCGTCGGCGTGCGCCAGGAATTCCGCCATCGGAATCTTGCCCGCGTCCACCTCGGCCAGCAGCGCCTTCTGTGCCTGGTACTCCTTGTTCACAATGCCCGCTTTGGACTGAAGCATGCGCCACGCCTTGCGTCGTTCCACGCAGAAGAGCACAAGCTGACGGCTGATCGCGCGGTACTCTGGCTCGGCTCCCGCTTCGCCCTGCAGCTCGATGTAGACACCGAAGTCCGGAATGAACGAACGGTGGTTGGGGTCGAGATACCGGCGCCACACCGCATCCTGTTGCGTGACGCGCACCAGCATGTTGTCCAGAGGAATGAGCTTTCCGAGCGCATCCTTCTTCACTTTCTTCAGGTGATTGCGGAAGCGAGCTTCGGTCGAGCACCAGTGCGCGACTGTGTAGCGGCGGACCGCGCCGCTCACCTTGTCTTTGGTCGAGTACCAGTCCATATCGGGAGCCGGATTGCCCTTCACGTCGAGCGCTTCCTGGTAAGTTTCTCCCATACGCGGGTTGAAGATGAACTCAGGCACGCCACGCGAATCGCGCACGCGCTGCGCCTGAGTGAGCGCCATGTCGTCGGCCACGCCGTGCTCCGGCTGGCAGGTCGTGAAAGCCTGCAGGAACATCGTGCCGCGATACTCCAGCCCGTCCAGAATGGCGCGGTAGAGCTTCGGCGCGTTGGCCATCGAAACCTGGGCTACAAAGGGTGAACCGTGCCCGGCGAGGAAGGTTTCGGCAACCGTCTTCTTCTCTGTATTCTTGCCCTGCGTCGCAGCGCCAAAGACATTCATGTCGTTGCCGCCGAGCATTGGCGTCGAGTCCGAGTTTTGCCCGCCGGTGTTGGAGTAAACCTGGGTATCCAACATCAGAATCTTGACGTTCGGACGATTCTGCAGGATCACCTTCGAGGTGTTCTGGTAGCCGATGTCGCCGATGCCGCCGTCGCCGCCGACCACCCACACCTTGGGCAGTTCGACGATCTCCTGGTCGGTCATGG
>JAJZDO010000569.1 GCA_021805955.1 Acidobacteriota bacterium | reverse complement strand
GAAGACAGATGATGGACTCCACGCGACCGCTGTTCTCTGGGATTTCGTCGGACAAATCCGGGTCTTCAGGAATACTGCTCAGGATCATCGGTTCGCCGTGGAGCGCCACCCACCCCGGAATTCCTTGTCCCAGAGGAATTCGTTTGTTCCGCAATTTTTCCGTCTGTCCGCCCGAAATGACGCCATAGTACAGTTGGCGCTTCGGTTCATCCAGAACCAGCAGCGACCAGGCTTGGGGATTGAAGAAGCGGGTCATCTGCTGCATGATGGCATTCAATATCGTGCTGAGATCGACGGATGAGGTGAGAGCGCGGGCGACCTCGTGGAACGTCTGAATCTCCAGCGCTGGCCGGCCATCCGGGAAGCGAATCGGTTTCACCAGCAGAACCCCTTCTGTCAGCGTAATGGGTGGGCTCGCGATGCGTGCGACTCCAATATCCAGCACGCTGCAATGAAAACTATCGAAACTCCATGCTGTATTGCAGAATTCTACCGCAGAGTGATCCATCGCTGGGTCCTTCAGACCACCGACCTGGAAATTCGCTCATCCGCCGATATGCACCATGCTGCGCGAAGGCTTCAGAAAGTCCGGCTCCCCAATATGGTGCCGCGCTTCTTTCCTGTCCACAGTGCGGCGGATGAATTGGGACAGCTCGGCGTCGTCCCCACCCCGTCGCAGAACGCCGTATAAATCGTGATCGAACTGCGAGAACAGGCACGTGCGCAGTTTGCCATCGGAAGTGAGCCGGACCCTGCTGCAATGTCCGCAGAAGGGATGCGAAACCGGCGCGATGATCCCGACCTCGCCTTCGCCATCCTGAAACGTGTAGCGAAGCGCTGTTTCGCTGGCGGCGTTGGGTGCCAGCGGTACAACAGGCTGGAAGCTGTTAAGCGCTGCCAGAATCTCCTCCATCCGGACGACCACTTCAGGGGTCCAGACACGGTCCTCTTCCAGCGGCATAAATTCAATGAAGCGAACGATGACGCCTTCCTCGCGCGAGAACTTTGCGAACTCGACGATCTGGTCTTCGTTGAATCCACGCAGCAGCACGCAGTTGACTTTCACCGGATCGAGCCCCACACGTTTGGCCGCGCGGACGCCAGCGAGAACCTTGCCAAAGCTGTCTGGCACGCGCGTGATGCGCGCAAATTTCTCGTGATCGATCGCGTCCATGCTGACCGTGATGCGGTTCAGCCCCGCGTCTTTCAACGGCTGTGCCAAACCTTCCAGCAGATGCCCGTTGGTGGTCAGCGCGATGTCCAGCGGTTGGCCCGCTCCAGGGGCGAACAAAGTGTCATCCGCGTCGAAAGCAGTCCGCATCTTCGCCAGTTCGGAGATCATTGCGACCAGGCCTTTGCGCAGCAAAGGTTCGCCGCCTGTCAGCCGGATCTTCTCAATTCCCAGCGAGACGAAGACGCCTACCATCCGGAGGTAGTCGGCAATAGGCAGTTCAGCATACTGTGCGCCCTCCGTGCCCGTGCGACAGTACACGCACTTGTAGTTGCAACGATCCGTCACGGAGACGCGCAGGTCCGTAATCGCGCGACCATGCTTGTCGGTCAAACGGGGAAAAGCTGCCAGAAAACTGGTGCCGGGATGGGTTGCGCTCGCTGCCATGTTCCGTACCATTATCGGATGCGGGAAGACTGGTTTGGAAGCAGGGAATTACTCGCCAAACTGTCGCCGATGCGGCAATTCTCATGTTACATGCCGTCGTAGTTCGGTCCTCCGCCACCCTCGGGAGGAACCCAGGTGATGATCTGGTATGGGTCCTGTATATCGCAAGTCTTGCAGTGGACGCAGTTGGCGAAGTGGATATGCAGTTTTTTCTCTGGCGCAATGCTGTTTTCGCCGGACTCCTCCACCATTTCATACACCGCTGCCGGGCAGAAGAATTGGCAGGGATTGCCGAACTCCTTGGTGCAGCGGTCGTTACAGATGCTCATATCGGCAATGACAAGATGGGTGGGCTGGTCATCCTCATGCCGCGTGCCGGAATAGTAGACGTCGGTGAGCTTGTCGAAGGTCAGCTTGCCGTCGCCTTTGGCCGCGCCAAGAAATTGCGTGCGATCTTCGCTGAAAGGGTTGAGCGCATCAACGTGCCGCATGTTCTGATAGCCAGGATGCGATTTGGAATCCGGCCCAAGGTTCGCACCGCCCATTACGTGCAGCACCCCAGCCTTCGCCATGCCTTCCCATAGTCCGTGCTCGAAGGCCTGATGGAAATTGCGGACCGGATAGAGCTCCTCACGAATCCAGCTGGCATCGACGCGGGCTTTATAGGCGGCCAGTTGTGCGCCGGATGGTTCGCCGGCGAGTAGTGCATCGAAGGCCGTCTCCGCAGCCAGCATGCCGCTCTTGATAGCAAGATGAATGCCTTTCAGTCGTTGCGAATTCAGGAAGCCCGCCGAATCTCCGGCCAGCATCCAGCCATTGCCGGAAAGCCGTGGCATGGAGTTCCATCCACCGTAGGGCAGACTCTTCGCGCCATAGCGAATCATCATGCCGCCCTCGAGAATTCCGCGTAGAAAGGGATGCTCCTTGAAAGACTGGAAGGCGTGGTGCGGGTCCGTGCGCGGATCTTCATAATCCAGTCCGATCACGTAGCCAATGGACAGTAAGGAATCGCGCATGCCGTAAATCCACGCGCCGCCGTATTCCTTGCTGGTCAGCGGGTAGCCGAGCGTGTAGATCACTTCGCCCTGAGCAATGCGTCCGGCCGGAATCTCCCATAGCTCCTTGATGCCGACTCCGTAGACTTGTGCATGGTTCGGGTCGTCCAGGCGATAACGCTCGACAAGCTGCTTGGTGCATGAACCGCGCGCACCCTCGCACAAGATGGTCACTTTGGCGTGCAGGTCGTATCCCGGTTCGAAATTGGCTTTCGGCTGACTATTCTTGTCGACACCTTTGTCGTCGGTCTGCACACCGATAACGGTGTCACCGTCGAATAGGACCTCGCTGGCGGCAAAGCCCGTAAAGATGGTGATTCCCGCTGCCTCGACCTTTTCCGCCATCCACTTTACAAATTTGTTGATGGAGATAACGTAGTTGCCGTGGTCGCGCATGGGCGGCGGCGTATAGGGAAATTTGCGCTTGCCGGTGCGGGTCAGAAAGTAGATGGATTCTTTCGTGCATTCCCCGTCGATGGGAGCCTCTTTCTCGAAGCCCGGCAACAATTCCCGCATGGAACGCGGATCGAGCAAGGCGCCAGAAAGGCAATGCTGGCCTGCCTCGCGCGACTTTTCCAGCACATAAATATTCTCTTTGCTCAGCGGAGCGTCAGGGTGCGCCGCGTTATGCGCGTCAATCGTCTGCGCAAGGCGCAGGGCGCAGGCCATTCCAGCCGGACCGCCGCCGACGATGACCACATCGGCTTCCATCCGCGGACGCTCCACGCCTTCGATGGGTGTACGGAAGTGGATCATGAGGAGGAATTACGCTCCCGCTTTTGCTTTCTTGATCTCTTCGATCAGCGGCGGCACCACGTCGAACAGGTTGCCCACCACGCCGATGTCGGCGATCTCAAAGATGGGCGCTTCCGCGTCTTTATTGATCGCGACGATGGTGCGTGAGCCTTTCATGCCGACGATATGCTGGATCGCTCCGCTGATGCCGAGCGCGATGTAGAGCTTGGGCGCAATCGTCTGCCCGGAGCTGCCGATCTGCCGGTCGAGAGGCAGCCAGCCCGCATCGCAGATAGGCCGCGAGGCCGCAATGTCGCCCCCCAGCAATGTTGCCAATTCTTCCGCCATGGCCAGATTTTTTTGCTCCTTGATGCCTCGCCCCACGGCG
>JAJZDO010000153.1 GCA_021805955.1 Acidobacteriota bacterium | reverse complement strand
TCGTCGTATCGCAGCCTGATTGGATAGAGAGTGGCGCGCTTACCTTCCTAGCTCGTAGTGAAAGCCGAAGCGACCGATCAACATCAGGGAATGATCGCTCGGCGGAAGAATCTGGAAGGACTCGATTTTCCGATGGGTGTCATCGCGGATTGCCTGCACCTTACCAAGGAATCTACCGGAAGCGGCCTCGTAGAATAAGACCTCTAAACTCTCGTTCACCCGATGCCACCCGAACACGTATTGTCCGGGCTCAAGGGAGGCTGTTCCAATCCTCAGCGGAACCTGCGTTACCAGGAAGATGGAGTACTTTCCGTTTGCGGAGTATCCCGATGTGATGAGTACGGCGCCCGCCACATACTTTCCAGCACTGTCCACGATTCCAGTTGCAGTCCGCGATTCTGTTTCAATTTGTTCTCTCACCACCGGCGCCCGGGCCGGAATCCAGGCGTTCAGTTCTTGTTGTGTTGCCACGCGCCATCTCTGTGCCGCCGAGACGTTCATCGTGAGCAGCAAGGTCGCGACCGGTACCACAAAGATTGCAAATATTCGACGTGTCATTCGAATGCCCAATTCCTCTCGGCGACAGCGCTTTCTAAAAATGAACGATGCCGCGCTGAATCGCGGCGGTGACCGCTTGTGTCCGGTCCGTTACGCCTAACTTTCCAAGAATACTGTTGATGTGAGTTTTCACCGTCGCTTCGGAAATATTCAATTCCTTGCCAATCTCTTTGTTGGATTTTCCGGAGACAATTTCGCGAAGCACACCCAACTCGCGATCGGTCAGCGCTGGTCTGACCATCCGCTCCGCGAGACGTTCCGCAACCTGCGCGGGAATTCTGGATCGACCCGAATGGACAGCGCGGATTGCATCCATCAGTTCGTCGCCTGACATTCCTTTCAGAAGATAGCCGCGCGCGCCTGCGTCCAGCGCCCGATGAATATCCTCGTCCCCGTCGTAGGTCGTCAGGACAATAATGCGCGCCTCGGGAAACTGGCTGCGTATGTGGGCGATGGCCGCGACTCCGCTCATGCCGGGTAAACGCAAATCCATCAAGATGACATCCGGCAGATGCTTTCGAAACAGTGCCAGCGCCTCTCCACCATCGGCAGTCTGGGCCACCACCTGCATCCCCGGCACGCCGTTGATCAAGGCGACAAGACCCTGCCTCACCACATGATGATCTTCCACCACCATGATCTTGATCGGATCAGCCATCGATCTCCGTGTTTCCTCAAGTCGTTGCAAAGTCGTCGAGCACCATGGTTACCCTCTACCTATGCTAATTGAGCGGTAGTTCTACCGATATTTTCGTTCCTGCTCCAGGAAGGCCGTTCACCGCGAAAGTCCCACCGATCGCCTGTGCTCGTTCGCGCATTCCTATGAGTCCAAAGTGACCTTCGAGTCGGGATGCGGCCATGTCGGGTGTAAGGCCGACACCATTGTCTTCTATCTGCATTTTCAGACGGCCAATGTCATAGTGGACCAGGATGTCTACACGCGTGGCCCTTGCATGCTGCAGAACATTCGCAACTGCCTCGAGCGCGATTTTGAGCAGTTCCGATTCGACGTGTTCTGGCAGCGCCCGGTACGGGCCTGTGAATTGAATGTTTGTTTCAATCGGCTTGCCGGCTGTTCGCTGGCGAATCGCGGTAGAGAACCTCGATGCGAAATCGACCGTCCCCGCTTCATTGGATCGAAGATTCCAGATGGAGCGCCGCGCTTCGGAGAGGCTGTCTCGCACCAGCTTGCGCGTTTGGTTCAGATGTTCCCGGATAGCTTGCGGGGAAGTCGCAAGCATCTGTGCCGCCAATTCCAACTGGACCGAGATTCCAACAAAACCTTGCGCCAGCGTATCGTGAATTTCTCGAGCGATGCGGGTACGTTCCGCGAGTACGGCGCTGAAACGCGCTTCCACATGATGCACTCTCCAGCGATAGACAAGCCAGCCGATGAAAAGGACCAGGATTGCGCACAAAAGATCGAACCAGTATGTCTGCGTAAAATACGGTTCCAGTTGGAAAGCGAAGGTCTCCGGGGTTGTACTCCATACACCGTCATTATTGGCGGCGAACACCTGAAAGCGATACTTTCCCGGAGGAATGTTTGTGTAGTAGGCAACACGTCGAGTGCCCGCATCGATCCACGTGCGATCGAATCCCGTGAGTCGATATTTGTAGTGCACTTTCTGTGGAGCTACATAACTGAGTCCAGCGTAATGAAACGCAAATCGAGAATGTCCAGGGCCGATTTTAACCGGCCCATTCAGCGGCATGCTCTTTTCATCGACCGTAACCTGCTCGATGGCAACCAATGGGGCCACGGCATTCCGCTCCAATTTTGCAGGATTGATCCACGCGACACCCTTCAACGTGGAAAACCATAGCGTTCCGTCGCTCGCCCTCCAAGAGGAGGGATGTCCGATGCCGCTGCACTCGCGAATCTTCATCCCGTCCGCGGTGCCGTAGGAAGTAATCGGGAGGGCATGGGTTCGACCCGTAGCAATGTCCGTCAGATCGCGGATGCCCACGCGAAAAATCCCCGTATTCGAACTGATCCAGAGATGACCGGTATCATCTTCCAGAATTCCGTCGATTACATCGGGAAGCCCGAGGTTTGCCGGAAAGGAATGGATGCCTCCTTGGGAGTTGTCGGTTGTTAAAAAGTTGAGGCCTTCTCCATTTGTGCCGATCCAGAGATGGTGGCGCGAATCCAGGTATAACGCGGTAATGACGTCGCTGGAAAGCCCATCGTTCTTCGTGTAGTTTCTGAATTTGCCTCGCAGAAAATGGCTAAGGCCATGCAGTGTGCCAATCCATAAGCTTCCGTCTCGATCGCGTGTCAGCGCTCCAACAAAATCGTTCGCCAAACCGTCCGCCTGGGTATAAATCGTGCAGCGACTGCCGCTGATTTGTGCCAGTCCATGCCTTGTGCCCACCCACAGCGAGCCATCCGAATCCGCCAGCAGCGAGCGAACAAATTCATCCGGCAGCAGATCGGTCGCGGCAGCGGCAGTGAATTGTCCGTGCGCCATGTGATCGAGTCCGTCTGGAGTTCCGACCCACAAACTTCCCCTGGCATCTGCCGCAAGCGAAAGAATCGTATCGCTTGTCAGCCCCTGCCTCTCAGTGAAAGCAGAAACGTGGCTGCCGTCGTAGCGGTTGAGCCCGCCGCCATCCGTGCCAATCCACATATTTCCGTCAAGTCCTTGTAAAACCGAGCTCACTAGATTGTCGGAGAGACCATCGCTTTCCGTCAGAGTCGTAAACTTCTGGTCTTTCATCTGTGCGACTCCAGCCGATTCGGTGCCAACCCACAAAGAGCCCTCGCGATCTTCGTATATCGCCAGAATCAGGTTCTCCGCCAATCCTTGCTTCGATTGGAAGAGGCTGATCGTGCCGTTATGGATTCGCGCGATGCCATGATTCGTCCCCACCCACACGGCTCCCTCTCGGTCCTGATATATCGCCTGGATTTGGTTGCCGGGCAAACCATTCGAGCTGGTATAGGACTTCAGCCTGCCGTCCGTCATTACCGCAAGGCCGGCAGGGGTGCCGATCCATGTGTTTCCTGAACGGTCCGTAAGCAGGACATCGATTTCGCTGTTGGGCAGCCCATCGGCGACGCTATAGGTGCGAAGCTTTCCATTGGAAAACTGCTGCAATCCATTTTGCGTGCCGAGCCATAGGTTCCCCGATGGATCGCTTGCAATGGCGCGAATCGTCTCGCGTCCGAGAGGAGTGTCAACAAAAGGTTGCAGACCCCGTCTCTGTTGGATTTGATCGAGTCCGCTGTCCGC
>JAJZDO010000956.1 GCA_021805955.1 Acidobacteriota bacterium | reverse complement strand
CCGCATGTTTCAGAGCCATTTCCCGATTCGCTGTAATCAGGCACATATGGGCGTCTTTCGGAGTATCAAAAACTTCCGATAACAATCTCAACTTCACGATTCTGTCTGCAACCGGTCTTGGGATCACCTATACTCGGAGGAATTTTATGGATCGCGGATTCCGCATGTTGGACCGTCCTGCCTGCCTGCGCCGTCTTCCGTCGGGCATGCTGGCGACACTGCTGTTGTGTTTCATCTGCGGGGTGGCGGCTCCCTGCTTTGCTTCACCGGTTAAGGGCCGACAGATGTTAGCCGCTACTCCGCCGATGGGGTGGAACGACTGGGCCCAATATCAGTGCGGTTATACCGCGCAGGATATTCTCGCCAATGCCAAGGGCCTGGTGAAGACTGGGCTTGCCGCACATGGCTACAATACGGTGACCATCGACGATTGCTGGATGCAGAAAGATCGCGATGCCCAGGGCAACCTGCAGGCCGATCCGCAGCGCTTTCCTCAGGGGATGAAGCCGGTCGCCCAAGCCATCCATGCGATGGGTCTGAAGTTTGGCATCTATGAGGATGCCGGCTACGAAACCTGTGATGGCTTGGCCGGAAGCGGCGAGCCTGATGGAGGCGGCAAGGATCATTTTCTCCAGGACACTCGGCTATTTGCATCGTGGGGCGTCGATTACCTGAAGCTGGACGGCTGCAAGGTCTATGTGCCCGCTGGCGGCACTAAGGCTGACGCCTACCGCAAGGCCTATGCGGCACAAAGTGCAGCGCTGAAAGCCGTGAACCGCCCTATGGTTTTTTCAGAATCGGCCCCGGCGTATTTTCAGGGAACGCCCGACTGGTATGACGTCCTGAGCTGGGTTCGCGACTACGGTCAACTTTGGCGCGAAGGTTCAGATATGGCGAACTTCCATGTGAAGAAACCGGACGATCCCCGCTTTCATAGCGTGCTTTGGAACTATTCCTACAATCTTCCGCTGGGCCGATTCCAGAAACCCGGCAACTGGAATGACGCGGACTTCATCATCGGTGGCGCTGACGGCATGAGCCTGGCGGAAACCCGCACTCAACTCGCCTTGTGGTCGATGATGTCGGCGCCATTGATCCTCAGCTCCGATGTCGGCAGGCTCAGCCCACAGGCGGTGGCGATTCTCGGCAACAAGGCCGTCCTCGCGATCGATCAGGACGCGTTGGGCAAGATGGCCACGTTGGTGCGGCGTAACCAAATCATGGATGTCCTGTTCAAGAAGCTTAGCGGCGGCAGTTACGCGATCGCGGTGCTCAATCGCGGAACTTCGCCGATCCAGCTCGAACTGCATCCTGCCGATTTCGGCTTTGCGGCGAACGCCGGATGCCGCCTTACAGCATGGAATCTTTGGAGCGGAACGGATCAACCTGCGGCATCGACCTTGCAGGCGAACGTTGCCAGTCACGATATCGCGATCTGGCGCGTCCACGCTGCACCCTCCTGCGGCACGCCGACGCGCACGGGTGCCATCATCATGGTCGCAGCCGGCAGGCATCGCGACATGGACAACTACACGCGCTGTCTGGCTGTCTCGGGAAGCGTCGAGGATTGTGCGGGAACTTCAGCGGAAGCTTGGACGATCACGCCCAGCGGAGCCTTGAAATCTGCTGGAAAATGCCTCGTTCCTGCGAACGGCAAGCCGTCGATGCAGGGATGTTCCGCCCGCAAAGACCAGCGTTGGAAATATACACTGCTCGGAAATTTAGTGAGTGCCGATGGCGAATGTCTCACGGCAAGCGGCCCGGACAATCAATCGCAACCCCTGAGCATACAGACCTGCGGACACAATCAGTCGGACCAAATTTGGTCACTGCCCAACTGAACTGGAATAAAAGGAATGAAGCAAGAATAATCCGAGCCATGCGTGCGCCGAGAAACGTGAGTCAAACGAACCAGGCGCGTTTCTCCTTCATTCGGAGATCGTCCTCCGGCACCGCTATGGTTGCAGTAGTTCAATACGTGGAGTCGCTTCTTCTCCCGCTAGCGTGCTGTATGCATCTGAATTCTGAAGTATGACGTCTATCATGCGGTCGAATGGGCTACATCTTCCAGTCTGGAGCCTGTGGGCAAGGAAGCGGAGAAAGACATGACTTCGAATACGGAGAAATATCGATCGCACATCACTCCTTCACCGGATCGACTCAAAGGCAAGGTAGCGCTTATCACCGGGGGAGCAAAGGGCATTGGGCGTGCGATCGCTCTGCGATTCGCCCAGGAAGGTGCCGATATCGCGATCGCCGATATTTGTACTGATTCAATGTCATCTGCAGAGAAGGAGATTCGCGCACTTGGCCGTGAATGCATTGGCCGGCAAACTGACGTAGCGGATCGCGAAAATGTAGAAAGAACTGTGCAGGCAGTTCTTGACCGTTTCTCGAACATCGACATTTTGGTCAACAATGCCGGAATTATCGTGTTCGGAAGTATCATGGAGTGCGCTCCAGAAGACTGGAAACGCATGCTCGACGTCGATCTTACAGGCGCATTGCACTGCGCGCAGATCGTGGGGCAGCACATGCAACAGCGTAACCGCGGGGGGCGTCTCATTCACATCGGCTCGACTGCATCGTTGCTGCCCACGGCACAGCAGGGAGCGTATTGCGTAGCCAAGGCAGGGTTGCGGATGGTCAGCCGGATGGCGGCGATGGAGCTGGGACCATATGGAATCACTTCCAATCTGCTTTGCCCGGAGGGCGCCGTAACCGACATGAACCGGGAATTGCTGAGCGATCCGGAAGTAATGCGCAAGCTGGAAAGCAAAATACTGGCCGGGCGACTGGCAACAGCAGAGGAGATCGCGGCGTCAGCCGCTTTTCTTGCGTCGGATGAAGCTGCATATATCAACGGCGCCGAATTGGTGCACGATGGTGGGATCACAATAAGTCCTTTATGGTGGAGATGAAGGGCTCATGCTCTTGCTACGATCCCAGCCTCGCAGAATCGTAAACTTCGATTTCCCGCGCCGTCCTTCCTTAGACTAATTCGCATTTGCGTCTTTCCACTCTTCATACCAAGCCATCTGGATCGCTTCCAGCTTCCCCTCATTCGACTTTTGCGGATCATCCGCGAAGCCAGGCAGTTCCGTCACGAAGCGATGCAGTTCTGTGAAGCGAACAGTCAGCGGGTCAGTCTCAGGAAATTTTTCCTGCAGCAGGATTCCAATCTCTTCAGCGTCACTCCAGGTGATTTGTGGCACGGGAACTCCTTCGGGTTTTGATTAGGAATTGGAGGACTTCGCCGTCTCGTCCGCCAAGGAAAGAGGTTTGCCTTCGGAAACGTAATTGCGGTTCCACTTGGGAATTTCTACCACATAATTACCTGGCCCAGTGATTACGGCCTGGCAACCAAGCCGGGAGTTCAGTTGAACATCCGCCGCTGTTTCCATACGGTCCAGCTCGTCGTCGTCGGCCTCGCTGATTCCGGATGCGCCCTCTTTGACCCAGAGATGACAAGTGGTGCAGGCGCAGGCGCCGCCGCAGGCGTGATCGAGAAAGATGCCGAAATTTTCCGCCACATCAAGGAAGGACATAGGCTTGCCATGGTGATCGTACGGCATGGTTCCATAGTCGAATTCGACCGTACGGCCTTCGGGAAGAAAGGTCACCCGAACCACGCCAACTGCGGGTGGCTTGGTCAAATCGATGGGCTTGTCGGTTTCAATGCTGCTGGTATGTGCCATAGGCTGCTCTCACTTATTTTGAACTTCAGTTGCGGTCGGCGCAGTTTCAAACTCCGGCGCGGCCATCGGATGAGGTGCGGTTCATGTCGGTTACGGCGCC
>JAJZDO010000994.1 GCA_021805955.1 Acidobacteriota bacterium | reverse complement strand
CAACTTGTATTGGCTGCATCGGCCAACCTTGGTGCCATCGCCGCCGTATTCCGGATTCAGCACCAGCTTCTGCGTTTTGTAGTTGAAGAAGCAATATGGCCAGCCGAAGTTCGATCCCATCACAGCGCGATACATCGGCTCGGCAGGCAGCGTCGCATTCTCTTCCGCGGTAAAGGATTTCGGCCATAGAGTATCCAGCTGATCGCGGTTATTCATCACAATGTAGAGTGCGTGATCGTGCCACGTCAGCGCCGGGAACTGCCGCATGCCGGTCGCAAAGCGAACTCCGGTCGCCTGGGTCTGGCCCAACTTATTCGCATCGAACATCCACGCGCCGCCATGCCGCTCAAGAATCGGGCATGGGTCCATCCCCACAATTCCCGCCTGGCGGTCCCGCGACTGGCAGGCGTTGGAAGGCGCTCCCACATTGACATACAAATGTTCGTGGTGGTCGAAGGTGAGTCCCTTGTCGTGATGCTCATGCTCCGTCGGGAATCCGGAGACGACAACCTCCGACGCATCGGTCGGCTTCAGTTGTCCCGGCGACCATTTGTAGCGTTCCACCGTCAGAGGCGTAGCAAAATACAAATACCCATCGTGAAAACCGATCCCAGTAACGCTGCCGGTCCCAAACTTTTCTTGCACGTCGAACTTGCCGTTGCCGGTGGAATCATGCAGCGCGACAATCCCGCCATCCTGCAATCCGACAAAAAGATCGCCATTGGGCGCCACCACTGCGTGCCGGGCCGCGCCTAGACCGTCTGCAACCACCAGCGCGCAAAATCCTTGCGGCAACGTAATGCCGCCATTGCCGCTGTCGCACGCCGGAGCAGTTGCCGCCGACGCTCGCAGACTTCCCACGCAAATCAAAAATGAAGTCGCGAGAAACCCAATTGCCACGCGCTTGACCGTTGTTGCCATCATCCGACATCCTCCATAATGAAAAGCCACTGATTCTGTCGATTATAGCTGTCTCGCAGGAGTTATATAATCGTTACTAGGACGGATTGACAGTGGGTATGGCCATAGATGGAAGAGGGTCATTCTGAACGAAGCGCAGCGGAGTGAAGAATCCAGAAAATATTCGCGAAGTACGCTCCGCCATCACCCGCTGGATACTTCGCGGAGTCTACCATCGAGCGAAGCGAAGAGTTCAGGATGACAATCGCACTTTTCTCGCACTACAGCAACTGGAAATTCATACCACGACAGATGAAGAAAGCAGGTATACGAGCATTGCGGGAAAAAATAACCGGTGTCGTGGGCATTGTTGTTTTTCTGTCGGGTATGTCAGCATCGATGCTACCTGCCCAGACCGCTTCCACTCCTTCTACCCCGGCGCAAACCACTTCCTCAGCCACCGCGTCTACACGGGACGGTGTCTACACCGCGGAGCAGGCGCAGCAGGGCAAAACTTTGTACACACAACTATGCATCGAGTGCCATGGCGCTTCTCTGGAAGGCATGGGGCAGAATCCCTCGCTAACTGGCGATGACTTTCTCAATAATTGGCAGGGCCAGACCCTCGCCGATCTCTTTACCCGGATTCGTACGACCATGCCGGCGCTCAAGCCGGGATCGCTCACGCCGGCCGAAACCGCACTGCTCGTCGCCTACATCCTCGACGCGAATACATTTCCCAGCGGCAAAACAGTACTGCCCGCGGATCCCGTCCCACTCAAGGCCATTCACATCGACGCCCCGCAGGCGAAACCCTAGTCGTTTTCACTATCGATGTAGACCGAAGCGGCGATGTGGACGCGGCTTTTCCTAAAAAAGCTGCATTGCGTAATCTTTGGCCGAGTACCAGGTACAGTGAACCGCTCTAACCCGGCTTACAAACCCAGCCCGCCGTCCACGCCAAGAATCTGCCCCGTAATGAAATGCGGCCCCGTCGCGAAAAACAAAACCGCCGCCGCCACTTCTTCCGGCTTGCCGTTCCGCTTCATGGGAGTTTTCGCGGCAAAATGCTCGTAGTCGGGCTGCGCTTCGCCGTTGGTGATCATGCCCGGTGCAACGCAATTCACGCTGATCTCCGGCGCGAATGCCTTCGACATGGTCTGCGTCAGCATGTGCAGCGCCGCTTTGGAGGTGGAATAGTGCGCGTGCGTCGCCCACGGATGGGATCCGCCGAGTGAACCGATATTGATGATGCGGCCGTTCGATGCCTTCAGGTGCGGATATGCGGCTTGCGCCATCAGAAATGCACCCCGCGTGTTGGTCTCGAACATCTCATCCCACTCGGCGACGGAAATCGACTCCAGCGGCGCCGTGGCAAAGACCCCCGCATTGTTGATCAAAATATCCAGCCTTCCGAACTCGCCCAGCACCGCCGCTACTGACGTGCGCACCGATGCCGGATCGCGCACATCGCACCGTAACGCCATTGCCCGCTGGCCGGTCGCCGCCAGTTCGCGCAGTGTCTGTTGCGCCGCCGCGTCGGATTCGCGATAGGTGATGGCAACGTCAGCTCCGGCGTTCGCCAAGGTGTGTGCCAGGATGCGGCCAATCTTCCGGGCCGCGCCCGTGATCAGCACGACCTTCCCATTCAACACTTGCATGGCTCGCCTACTCGATATCGATCGCAAATCTACCCACCCCAGTCTCGCCTGGGTGTCAGTTGGATTTCGGGGGGGGCGACAACAGCGGACTGTCCGCGGGCGCGGCGTGCCCCATCTGCGCTTGCGGCGCATTGTTATGCACGTCGGAATTCGGCTTCGGTTTTTCGTAAATGGAATACTGCTGGTCCGGCGGCAACATTTTGATGGTGATCGCTTTTTGGCTGGTCGTGACACTGTACTTCTGTCCATACGTCCGATACCCCTGCGCGATCACCTGCACCAGCACGTCGGACCCCAAGGGAACGATACTCAGCGATGCCTTGCCTTCCTCGTTCGTCTTCAATTCCATGTTGCCTTCATTCTTGTCGCCCTGCTCCGGATGAAACACCACAGCGGCGTTTTGCAGAGGCTTGCTGTCTTCCGCCCTCAGTACCGTCACCACCAGCGTCGCCATGGGCGGCGGCGCTTTGTACTTGCGATGGCGCGACGCATGGCTGGAGAGAGGAGCAAGCAATTCCACTACGAGCAAAACCACAACCGCGATGCAGGAACCCTTCAATCTGCGCATAACCTGATTCTAACTCTCTTCCGCATGGACGAAAAATGGCGGAAGCGGGCTGCCTTAAGAGTCGGAGAGACAAGCCTCGGCTCGTGTAGGTGGGTTGGTTCAAATCTGCGCCTCGCTCTCTGAGCACATGATTTCGGCGCAGTCATGGCAAACTGCATTGTCTTTTAACAATCCCGCCCAGCTTCAACCCGGTGTCCCGAACTGGACAAGGACGTGCAAGATTCGCGCATCGGATTGTTTTGGTGCATGTCCTGAAAATCGGAGTATCCTGCCATCGATGGTAGGAGACCCCCCATCTCCCGATACAACGCCCACAATCGATATCGAATATCCATGGTCGACACAAACAAAATGATCGGGAGGCGCGATGCAAGATCCTCTGGAATATCACCTGCGCGAGCTGTCCGTCGCTCGGGATCAATCCCATCCCAATCATCTGATGCCGCCAATCAAGCCGCATCACAAGCGAATTCTTGATATCGGCTGCGGCATGGGACAGACGCTGATTGCGGCGAACTTCCCACCCGAGGTTATGGCCTACGGAATCGATCGCGATGCGACTGCAATTGAAGCAGGACTGCGCATCGCACCACCTAACGTTCATCTTGCAATAGGCGTTGGCGAAAAGATACCGTTTCCAGACCTCTTCTTTGACCTGGCGGTCTGCAGT